>JBAXRL010000241.1:0-5009 GCA_037131205.1 Actinomycetes bacterium
ACCCGAAGCTCGACGGCACGCAGAAGCGCGGCTTCGGCGTCTTCAGGCGCGGGCCGGGCGCTGCCTGACCCACGGAGCCGCCGGGCGAGCCGCCCGGCGGCTCCGTGCTCTCGCGGCGCTCGAGCTGGCGATCGTCGACCCACAAGCCCGTTGAACCCCGGCCCCGTCGATGCGCCGGCCGCCGACAGCCCGCACGTAGCGAATCGGTCATTCAAGCAATGGTGCTTCCAAAGACATTGCGAGACGTACGTCCAACGGTCGACGGCCACGTGGAGCCCGAGCGCGATGCCTCGGCGGGGTTCCCTCCCCTCAGGGACCCTCTCGCCGGGGGCATGCTCACAGCGCTCTCATCTCACCGCCCCAGGTGCGCGGTGGGCGCCGGCTGCGCCGGGTACTCCTCCACATGACCATCCCGGTCGATCAGGAAAGGGCCATTCCCAGCGCTTCGCGCCGCTGCTCGTGCGCGGCCACAAGAAGGAGAAGCTGGCGCTGCTCATCGTCGAAGACCTGCTCGGCGATGCGCCGCAGCACATCAAGTCACCGGCCATCGGTGAACTGAGCCGCTTGCCGATGAGAGATCTGTTGGCGATCTGGCGCCTCGACGCTCTGCCGGCGAGCGACCGGGAAGCAGCGGCGGCGCGCAGGAAGCTGCGACATCCCGAGGTCTTCGACCGGCTCCTGCAGCGGGCGCGGATCGCGCAGGCGATTGCGGATGCGCGTGCGGCCGGGCTCTATGAACTGGCGGAGGATGCCTCGACTATGACGATCGACGCCGTGGAGCGCATCGTTGCAGGCGCGCGCCAGAGGTGCGGCCGGATGTAGCTGAACAGGTGCCGGGCGAAGCTGTCGTACCGCACAAGGACGGCAGGCACTACGCGCGCGGATCGCCGGCCGGTCCGCCCACGTCTCGGAGACGCGTCTACGCCGCTTCGTCCCCCGACGCCTCGGGCCTGGAGGCCGCGGCGCCCCTGCCTCTGGAAAGGGTGCCGCCAGCGCAGCCCGGGGAAGCGGGCGAAGTCTCGATCGGCGGTCAGGAGATCGGCGCCGAGCACGGTAGCCACGGCGGCCAGATAGGCGTCCGCGACGAGGTCGCCCGCGGCAGCGGCCGCGCGGCACTGCGCGAGCAACGCGCGCACTCCCGCCCCGGGGAGGTCGGGCACGACGGCGGCCGGGGCGCCCAGCATGATCTCCACCTGCCTCAGCGCCTCTGTCAGCGGAGTCGGGGTCACGAAGACGCGGCGGTTGGTGACGAGGCGCAGGAAGCCGCTCACCACGGGGCCGACCAGGGCCACCGGCTCGTCGCCGTTCAGCGCCGCCTCGAGCCACAGCCGGTAGCGCTCGTGCTCAGGGAGCTCGCGGCGCTGCGCGTACACGAGCAGGTTGATGTCGGGCAGGATCATGCCGGCGCGGCGTCGTCGGCCGTGCCGGCGCCGGCCGGGCCGCAGCCAATCGCGCCGCCGCCCGCGCCGCCCCCGCCCGCGCCCTGCGCGCGCCCGCGCAGCGCGTCGTCGCCCGGCTGCTCCAGCAGCTCCGTCAGCGCGGCGTGGTTCGAGAGATCGACGCCGGGCACGAGGCCGCCGCCCTGGGACAGCGCGGAGAGCCGGATCGGCGGCCGCGCCTCGCGGTCTTGGCGCAGCGTGAGCGCCTCGCGCAGCGCGTCATAGCATCAAGGGCGCCGCTGGTTGACGTTGAGCGGAGCGACAGGCAACGCGATCGCGTCATGGTCGTCAACCCCATCTCCGTCTCCGTCTGCCCCACGCTCGCTGCGCCTGGCGCGCGCCTTCGTCGGCATCTCGGGCCATTGCATCTTCTCCGGCGAGCGTGCCGGTCGCCAGGCGCTGCCGCGCAACGTCCACCGGTCGGCTGCCGCAACGTCAACCAAGCCTCGTCCAGAGCCCGCTGACTACGCGAAGCAGACCGTGTACGCTGCAGGAATGAGTGAACGCAGGCCAGAATCGTCAGCGCTCGACACCGCCGGCGCCGGCGGCGAAGGAAGCGTCGGGCTGGTCCTCGGGTACGCCTGCGCGCGCGGGACGGGCGGCGCCATGAACGGCCGTGTCACACGTGATCCGTGCTACACTGATCCCGCTATGGCAAACCTGACCATCACCATCGAAGACGCGCTACTGAGGCGCGCCCGCATGCGTGCCCTGGAACAGGGCACGTCGGTCAACGCGCTGCTACGCGAGTACCTGGAGGCGTACGCCGGCTCCGCTCGGCTTCGGGAGCGCGCGCTTGCCGACCTGCTCGCGCTCTCGCGCGCCGCGACCTCGCGCCGCGGCGCCGCCACCTGGACGCGCGATGAGCTCCACGAGCGCGAGGCGCCTCTCGAGAATGACTCCGGCCCATGAGGATCTTCGTCGATACCAACGTCTTCGTGTATCTCTTCGACGCCGACGAGCCGGCCAAGCAGCAGCGCGCCCGCGAGGTCGTCAGCGAGCTCATGCGCAGCGGCGCGCTCGTCCTCAGCTCGCAGGTGCTCAGCGAGCTGTACGTCACGGTCACGCGCAAGCTTGCGCATCCACTCGAGCCGGCGACGGCGCTGCGCGCCCTCGCCGACCTGGCCGTCTACCCGGTGGTCGCCATCGACGCCGCGCTGGTGCAGCGCGCCGCGGCCCGTAGCGTCGCCGAGCAGGTCGCCTACTGGGACGCGCTGATCCTCGAGTCCGCCGTGGAAGCCGGCGCCGCGACCGTGTACTCGGAAGATCTGCAACACGGCCGCGCCTACCATGGCGTCACCGTGCTGGATCCCTTCGCGGCGTAGGCGCACCGTACCGAACAGCAGCGTCACGGCGCTGTAGACGAGCACACGCTCCAGTCATCCGGGCGTTCTTGCGTCACTGCGCCCGTGTCGAAGAAGCCGGTCACTGAGACAAAGCCACGCTGAGCACCAACTCCACCTCGCCATCGAGGCCGACACTATTGGACGGGCGGACGTGAGCCTTCACCAGCTCGTCACTGCCCACGTATCTCTTCTGCACCCCGGCAACTGGAGTGCGTCCATCGGGGTCCCCTGGTCGCCGGCATGCCGGCCATGAAGCACGCCCGGTTCAGGGCACTGAGCCCGCTGCAGTGACGGGAGACGCCGGCAACGGTACATCCAGCGGCCCCCTCGCCGGGCGCCCGCCTCGTCGGCGGCGCTCTCACCTCCCCGCGGTCGCCAACGTCACCCCGGGGAGGCCATGTTACCCGTAGACGGCGCCCGAGCCGGGCGCTACGCTCGAGCGCATGGACTTCTCCAGGTCGAGGCGTTTCGTGGCCGCGCCGGCGGGCTGCTCGCGTTCGCCGCTGTGTTCGCCGCCCTCTCCGTCGCCGCGGCAGCCGAGCGCGGCGGCGGCGGCCTCATCTTCGTGGGCATCGTCTGCATCGTCGCCGCCGCCTGCTTTCTCGGCGTGTCGTCGGCGGGCTTTCGCCTCACGCGCAACCCTGAGCCGCAGGCGCTGGCCCGCGACTACCTGTACATGGACGTCGAGGACATCCAGATGCAGATTCTGAGCAACACGCTCGGGCGACATCGCGGTGAACGAGGCTGTCGTCCTTGGCGCCCGCGCGGCGTGGCTGGTACCGTAGGAGGCATTGGCAGGAGGCGTCATGACGAAGACCATGTTTCACGATCAAGCCAAGGGCCTATCCCGATAGGGATGTGCGTGCGGGGCGTTCGTGGACCGAGCGGGGCGGTCACGAGACGGTTCCCTCGTAGCCGAGCTACGTGGGGATCCGGGGAGGGGCCGCAGCCGCGATGTGTCCACGGGCGCCTCCGTGCGTGCATACCTATCGGGATAGGCCCCAAGCTCGTCAGGCCCAAACCCGCAGGTCCTCGCCCCCGCGCCACGCAGCTTCACACGGGCCTCCCCGAGTACGACCCCGCGGCTCTCTGCCCCGGAGCTTCGCTGGTACGACCTCCTGCTCGGCCGCGTGCGGCCGCGGCGCGCCGGCGAAGCGCCCGCGGCGCGCGCCAATCGGAGGGCCGTCCACGCTGCGTCCCCGGAGCGGAGCTCCAGGCCCTGAGAATCGATCACTTCCAGGAGACCGACGGCCTGCACATCGATCTCGCCGAGCGCGCCGGCGTGAGCGCGCGTGGCCTATCGGCAGGACGTCACCTACCCGGCAATCATCGAGGTGCTTGTGCGCGTGCCGAGCCCGTCCTGGGCAGACATCGAGGCGGCGCTCTCGGTCGCCGACTTCCCCGCCCCGACGCCGCCGACACCCTCCTCGCCATCGACGTGCGCGACGCGGGCAGTTGCTCTGCAGGCATTCCCGGCTGCGTCGCGATCGCCGCCTGAGTCGTCTACTCGACCGAGCACGTTGCCGAAATCGTCGGAGACGGTCGGCCAGGTCATACTCTTGACCAGACGCGGACCGAACCTCATTCTTGGCGAAGGTGTACTCGCCCGCACTTCGCCGCTCTTGATCTCAGCGCCGTGGACGGCTTGCCGCGTAGCTCGCCGGGCGCGGTCTTCAGCGCCGTGATGAAGTGTGGCCGCTCCTCTGGATCCGCTCCCAGCGGCCACGCGCAAGGACGCCGCGATAGTGGCGATGTCCACCGTCCGGAGCTCGCCGTTCATGCTCCGGAAGAACAGGGCCACGACGTTCGAGCTGGACGATGCCCCACACGGACGAAGACGAGGGCATGACCCCGCGGCGCGTGCCGGCATCGCGCGCCGCGAGCACCACGCTCCGCGTGCCGGTGACGTTGCCGCGTTGGATGTCAGCGGATCCCGGATGAAGCGCGGCGCCGACGGCAGGGCCGCCGGGTGGATCACGCAGTCGACGCCCGCCGGGGCCGGGACATCAGGAGGTCGCCGCGTAGTTGCTGGGGTCCGCCACGGCCTGAAAGTCGGCGACGCTGAGCCAGTGGCGCCACGCGGAAGCGGCCCGGATCGCCAAACGCGGCGAGAAGACGCTGGGCGCCGGGTTGCGCCACGCGGCGACCTCGCAGCGCGGATAGGCGTGCCCCGGCTTGCGCAGCGCGACCACCGCCTCGAGCGCCGGCCGCAGGTCGGAGTCCG
>JBAXRL010000242.1:0-5000 GCA_037131205.1 Actinomycetes bacterium
CGGCATAGGCGCTGTGCGAGCGTGTGCCGTTGGCGGTACCGCTGGCGGTACTTCCAACGGTATCGTTGGAAGTCCCGTCAACGGCTTCGGCCGCTTTCGACTATGCCCCCGCCGGCGGGCCGCGTCCGCTGAGCGCGAACGTCAACGTTGACGCCACCGCCTGAGGGGAACACAGTCCTTCCACGCTCGTTTTCACTCGCCGCGGGTGGCGCGGCCGCCAGGGAAACTGAGAGGGACAGAGCGCTCGCTGAAGCCAGCGGTTCCTCACCGGGCGCACCCGCCGGGCGGGCGCGACGACCCCGGCGGGCGCGCGCGGGCGGGCGCGGCGACCCCGGCGGCCGCGGCGGCCGCAACCGGACGGAAGGGGATGGTCATGGGCCACGATCACCTCCTGGTCGGCGTCGATCCCGGGCGCACGACCTTCACGCTCCGACTCCAGCGCAGTGCGACGCTCCGCGGCGCGTCAGGCCGCGCCTACGATCCCGCTCAGCTCCGAATAGGTCAGTGGCAGTCCAATGGTCGTCTCACGCCACGCCGCCGGCCTCAGATGCGGACGCCTGCAGCGTGGCGCCGATGCCGCGCGCCCAGTCGCGGATCGCCTCCCAATCGCGATCGTCCCGCGCCGGCAAGCCGTGGAGCGGACTCGCCGGCAGACCCGCGATGAGCTTGTGCTTGAAGGCGAGCCTGGAGGGATCGTACTTGCCGACGAACACCTGCTCGGCGACGGGCTCGAGCCAGGGCATCTTCGCCAGCTCCTTGTCGAGCTGCCCGCGCGAACCCTCAACGCCCTCGGCGGCGGAGATCGGGCCGAGCACGAAGACCGCCAGCGGCGTCTCGTGGAGAGCGGACTGGTTTCGCTCGAGGAAGCTGCGCGCGTCCTTCAGCAGTGAGCCCATGTAGAGCGGCGCCCCGAGCACGACGGCGCCGTACCCATCGAGCGAGCGCACTTCTCGCGCCGGTCTCACCTCCGCCGCCAGACCCTGCTCGCTCAGCGTCGCCGCGACCGCCTCGGCGACCTCTTTGGTGGAGCCGTACCGCGTCGCGAATGCGACGAGGATCGGCGCTCCACTGGCGTCTTCTGCGAGCATCATGACCTCCTTGTCTGCGCGGGCGTCCGCCCGCCCGCGATCAAGCGTCGTACGGCCTCGAGCGTCGCTTCTTCGGGACGGCTCGACGGGTCTTCGCGGATCATCCTCACGGCCTCCATGCCCACCGCCATGACGAACGCCGCCGTGGTGTCGACGTCCGGGACGTCGAGCTCTCCGGCGGCGTTGCCTTGTGCCAGAAGCTCGCGGACCATGGGCCCGAACACCCTGGCGTTGACTTGCGCCGTGAGCTCGGGCGGTTCGACCATCTCCTCGTGGGGGCTGGAGAGGTAGAACGAGCGCACGTCGGCCAGCGCGATGCTCACCACCTGCAGGGCACGGCCCAGCGCCGTCACCTCGGTGAGCATGGACTCGACCCGCCGACGCTGCCCGAGAGCGCTCAGCTCGAGCGCGTGCTCGAGCAGGGCTTGCTTGCTCGGGAAGTACTCGTAGATCGTCTTCTTGGAGATGCGCAGCGCCCGGGCCACGTCCTCGACCGAGGTGCGCCGGTAGCCGTAGCGGAACGCCAGCTCCATGAACTTCGCTGCGATCTCTTCCTCGGTCGCCGGCATCTCGCACCGCTCTCTGTACCAGGAAACGATAATGGTATTCCAGTACATGGTAGCACGACTGGCTCCCGCGTCAAGGGGTCAGGCGACTGCCGAGAGCTGGCCGGCCGGCGTGCCGTCGGGGACCGGCCGCTCGGGGACGGCCAGGGCGGGCGTGATGCCGTCGGGGTAGCCGACCCGGAGGGACGGTAGGCTCAGCCCACGTCGCGCCGCCGAAACCCGAGCAGCCCCATGACGATGAGGCCGGCGGCGATCGCCGTCAGCCACAGCAGCGGCGCGGCGGCGAGATGGCCGCCCGGCATCCTGGGCACGTGGGCGAACGGCGAGATGTCCATCACGGCCTGGCTGAGATCGAACAGCGCGCCGAGCTCGCCGAGCAGCACGAACCCGACCAGCGTCACCCAGCCGAGGACGATCAGCCGCGGGACGAAGCCGAACGCCGCGACGACGATCCCGATGATCACCCACGCGGCCGGGATCTGCACGAGGGCGGCGACCACGAGCCGTCCGAGCTGGCCGCTGTCGCCGACCTGCAGGGCGCCGACCAGTCCCGCGCTGAGGCCGACGAGGAGAAGGAGCAGCGCGGCCCCGGCCAGGGCGATCGTCAGGTGGCTCCACGCCCACTTGACGCGCCCCACCGCAGTGGCGAGCAGAGGCTCGGCGCGCAGCGCAGTCTCCTCTGAGCGCAGACGCATCGCGGCCTGCACCCCGTACACCGCGGCGAACCCTCCCGCGAACCCCAGCTCCACGGCGAGAAAGGCGTCCCTGACGCTCTGTTCGCCGCCGAGCCTGGTGATGAAGTCCCTGGCCTGCGGGCTGGTCAGGAAGCCATCGACATTGGCGGCCAGGCCGCCGACCACCAGGCCGACCACGACGAACGCCGCCGCCCAGGCGATGAAGCTGCCGCGCTGCAGACGCCAGGCCAGCGCCAGGGGGCTGCGCAGGCTCGCGGCCGCTGTGGCGGGCCCCGGCCGGTCCGGCAGCAGGCCGGCGGCGAAATCGCGCCGCGCCGCGAGCACGTAGGCCAGCGCAGACATCACGGCGGCGAAGCCGAGCAGAAGAGCGAGGACCCACCATCTGTCTCCCGCATACGGCCGCGTCTGCTGCCACCAGCCGAGCGGCGACAGCCACGACACCCAGCCGAGACCGTTCGCGGCCGCGGCGTCGCCGATGCCGCGCACCAGGTAGGAGGCGCCGAGGACGGCGCCGGCCAGGCCGGCGGCGGTGCGCGCGCTCTTGACCAGTTGCGCGGTGACGCCGGCCACGGCGGCGAAGGCGATGCCGAGGCAGGCGAAGCCCAGGCCCATGAGCACCGAGCCGGCGGGCGGCATGCCGACGGCGCTCGACCCCAGCGCCGTGCCCGCGCCCGCCACGAGGCCGGCGCCGCCGGCCACGAGCAGCGCGGCGGTCAGCGGCGCGCCCCGACCCACGACCGTCGCGCCGAGCAGCTCGAGGCGGCCCGTCTCCTCCTCGGCGCGCGTGTGCCTGACGACGATGAACAGGGCGAGGACCGCGACAGCGACCGCACCCATGATGCCCATCTTGAACGTGGCCAGCGCGCCGCTCGACGTCGCAGGAGAGGGCGGCGACGAGGGCCACCTTCTGCCGGTTGCCCTTGGAGTAGGCGCGCGCCTTCCTGGTCGGGTCGAGCTCGAAGCGCTCCAGCAGATCGGCGCGCCGCTGCCTGTCGAGGCCGCCCCGCAGCCGCCCGAGCAGGTCGATCACCTCGCCGCCGGTGAGATTCGGCCACAGGGTCACTTCGCCGGGCACGTAGGCCAGGCGGCGGTGCAGCCGCTCGGCTCGCGCCAGGGGTCGCCGCCGAGCAGCCGAGCCACGCCCGAATCGGCGCGCAGCAGGCCCAGCAGAACGCGGATGACGGTCGTCTTGCCGGCGCCGTTCGGACCCAGCAGGCCGTGGATCTCGCCGACCTTGACCTCGAGGTCGAGGCCGTCCAGCGCCCGCGTGCCGCCGAACGACTTCGTCAGCTTCTCGATCGTCACCGCCGCGTCCATGGTCCACCGCCGCTGTCAGTCGCAGTTGCGTGATGGGGAACTACCCCCGGGGGCGTAGTCGTTCAACTCCTCCTGCGATACGCCGCCTGCCGACCGGCGCCGGTGGATGGGCTGCCGCCTTCCTCTACCTGACCGATCGCGGTGCGGTAGCAGAACGCTGGGGTCATGCGCCGGGATTCGGACGCCACGCGATCGGCGTCGATAGCCTGCGCCTGACCAACACCGAGGCTTCTCGCATTGCTGACGCGAACCTGCGGAACGGCCGGTTCGTTTCGGCGGGACCGCATCCCGAGTGGGACGATTTCGTGGCCTCCTCCGCGGAGCTCCCGACCGACTGTCTCAAGACGTTGCAGCCCGTCGGTGTATCGGTCATCTATGCCGACCTCAAGCTCTACTCTCCTGCGCAGAGCTTCGATTCCGTGCGGGACGCAGTCGCATCTGAGCTTCTCGGAGGCCAGTACAAGCACCCTCCAGCCAACCTCGCGGTCTTCGAAGACCTGTCCGTCGCATTGGTGTTCAAACTGAACCAAACCCATTCCACACGATGCCGGGGCCAATGAGGCGGCGCGAGCTCGATCCCCTCAATGACGGCGAGCCGGATCTTGAGGCGTATCCGCAGACGCTGCTCCTTGTGCATCGTCGGTATGAGATCCGGCCGGGTGGTAGCCCCGAAAAGGCTCGTTTCGACCTGGAGACAGCCAAGACGCATCTGGAATCACTACTCAGCAGTCACCTCGCAAGTGCGCCTACGGACGTCTCGGAGTACATTGCCTCCATCTTGCGGCGAAGGGAGACATGAGCGTGGCGCTCACGGACACGGCGTCCAGCACAGATGTCGGTGACACGCCAGGGGCGAGTGCGACCCTGGTGTTTGGAGACACGGTTCCCGACCTCCCGAGTGCATCCGGGACGATCACCGGTGGTGACGGAATCGTGATCGGCGGACCGCGCCCCGCGGTTGAGAAACACCTTGAGCGGGCCTTCACGCCGATTGCCGCGCCAGAGGTCTATCCCGCGTCTTCGGAGGTGCGCCAGGTCCCCATCAGCACGCGGACGGAAACGATTCCGGGAGCTGGCAGACCGCTGGCTGGAGGAATCGGCACATCTGTCGTCGATCGACAAGAAGGCGATGCTGTCGTCGTACCAGCAGATCATCGGCCTCGGGCCTGATGCGGCGCCACTTGGGGCCTATCCCGCCAGGGATGTGCGTGCGGGGCGTTCGTGGACCGAGCGGGGCGGTCACGAGACGGTTCCCTCGTAGCCCAGCTACGTGGGGATCCGGGGAGGGGCCGCATCCGCGATGTGTCCACGGGCGCATCCGTGCGTGCAGACCC
>JBAXRL010000243.1:0-4972 GCA_037131205.1 Actinomycetes bacterium
GGGGAGAAGGTGACCGCGGCCATCGCCGCGCGGGCCTTCGTCGCGGGCGCGTCGCTCATCGCGATCCTCTCGCGGGCGCGTGGCTCATCGCCGCGTCACGCGCTCCATACGTTCTTGAGGTAGTTGGGGATGTCCACGGCGTCGCGCGGACCGACCATGATCTGCCAGCCGGGCAGCTCCTCTTCGACCTCGCCGGACAAGCCGGCGACGTGCCCGGGGATCACCAGCTTCTTGTGGCTGATGCGGCTCTCGATGCCGGAGTCCTTGACCGTCCTGGCGATCTTCTCGGCGTCGAACTTGCCGGCCGCCCAGGCGGTGAGCACCGACTGGCCGTCGCTGTCGGCGACGAGCAGCCAGGCGGGCACGCCCGCGCTCTCCACCTCGCCGGCCACCGAGAAGTAGGTCAGCGAGAAGTTGGTCGTGATGAGCAGCGGGCTCGCCGGCCCGGCGCTGCCGATCTCGTACAGCTTGGGCTCCATCTGGATCGGCTTCTGGGGGTCGGTGTAGATGTTCTGGCGCAGCGTGAGCAGGGCGTACACCGCCGCCGGCTCGAGGTGGTCGACGACGACGACGCCGGCGTACTTGACGACCGCCTGCGTGGCGCGCGCGAGCTCCGCCTGCCACGTGGGAGCCGTGGCGAGCGCGAAGATCGGGAAGCCGAGGGCGCGGGCGCCCTTCTTGAGGGCCAGGCGGCGCAGTTGCGTGAAGGCGGCCAGGTCGCCGGCGAGGCCGGTCGTGCCGGGGTCGAGAACGATGTCTTCGACTCCGGCGCCGCGGACCTTTGCGGAGAGCTCGGCGAGCCCCGCGAGGTCGCCGGCCTCGGCGCGGACGGCCAGCGGGCAGCCGTACTTGGCGGCGACCTCGGCCATCGCCTGCCAGGCGCTGCCGGCGGCGGCGTGGACCAGCGGCTTCTCGGCGGCGGCGCCGCCGCTGAGGGCCGCGGCGATGGCCGCCGCGTCGCCGCTCATGAGGACGAGAGGCAGCCCGGGGGCGGCCGCGCGGGCCGCGGCCACGGCCGCGGCGTAGGCGGCCGCGTCACCGCCGGCGTGCTGCACCGCGAGGCCGTCGAGACGCAGCTTCATGCCCACGCGCTCCACCTCGTAGCCGGCCACGCGCGCGGCCGTCTCGGCGAGCTGCGGGTCGTCGCTCTTGACGCGCACCACGAGCCCGGGCTGGTGGTAGAAGGTCTTCTCGTGGCGGAAGAGGACGACCTCGTTGCCGATCTCGAAGGCGCGTTCGCCGGCGCCGATCGCGACGAGCTTGATGGGCGGCGCCGAGGCGGCGTCGAGCGCCGTCCTGGCCTCGTCGCTCACATACGGGCACTTGTCGAGCTCGGCGCCCTTCTGCGCCAGCTTCATGGCGAAGGCCAGGCAGGTGGGGAAGCCGCACTCCTTGCAGTTGGTCTTGGGCAGGAGCTTGTAGATCGCGAGTCCGGTGAGGGCCATCGGTCAGGCTCCCTTCGTGAGGTCGTCCAGGGCTTCGCGCAGCACGCCCACAGAGCCCGGATGGCGGAGCACGACGATGTCGGCGCCGCCCTCGAGCATGGTCAGCGCCGTGGTGACCTCCCAGGCCACGCCGCGCTCGGCGAGCGCGCCCCACGCCGCGGGCACGTCGGCGGCGGCGCGGCCCTCCTTCTGGCGCCACGCCTCCTCGCCGGCCGTGCAGATCATGGGCTGCTGCGTCATGGCGTCGCCCATGAGGGCGGCGAGGCGCAGGCGCTCCATCACCGAGTACGTGTACTCGAGGCCGTAGCCCAGGGCGCCGGTGTTGGGGTCCATGAGCACGCGTTCGAGCGGCAGACGCATGTCGCTGATGAGGATGTTGAGCTGCTTGGCCAGGTTGACGTCGATCGGCGTCTGGGCGATCACCACATGCCCGTTGCCGAGCGCCGCCGCGACGATCGTGCGGTAGTTCTTCTCCTCGCAGAGGCCGAGCGCGAGCTGCTCGCCCTTGGTCGCTTCGGCGACCGCCACGAGCACCTCGTTGTCCTTGTCGGCGGTGCCCGGGCCATAGACGATGAGCGGCACGCCGACGGCGGCCAGCACGCGGTCGACCGTGGCCCGTGCGTCGGTGGCGCCGCGGTCGCCGAAGTCCGGGTGGCAGCTGCGCAGCTTGAGCGCGATGAGCTCCGCCCCTTCGGCGACTGCGCGCGCCGCCCACCGGGCCGGGTCGCGCAGGTCGGCGCCCCAGACCGCGACGAGCTCCGGCGACCAGTCGGCCGGCTCCATGTCGACGACCTCGACGGCGAGCGCCGGCCGGTGGGGCAGCGCTCCTTCGAACCCCAGGAACGGCAGGGTCTTCTCGCCGCCCACGGTCACTGTGGAGGTGCGCGTGCCGCCGCCGTAGCTGCCGCCCAGCGTGACCTCGCGCACCGCCCCCGGCCATTTCTCGACGGGGATCTCTACTGCAGTCATCAGCGCCCTCCAGGCGTTCGCGGGTTCAGAAGAGCGGATCCATGGTCAGGGCAGGATGCCCCTTTTCTTCGAGGAGGGGGAGCAGCTCCTCCACGGTGGTCGCCATCGTCTCGTCGATGATCTTGCCCAGCAGGTCGGGGACGCCCTCGCGCACGCAGACCTCTTCGAGGGCGGGACGCATGCTCTCCCGCAGGTTGGAGCTCATCCACACGACGCGCTTCATGCCGCCGTCGGCGGGGATGAACTTCCTGCTCGTGAGGTAGTACTTGCCCATGCCCATCATGCCCGGCGTCTGCATGCCCCCGCCGGCCGTGCCGGCCAGCGTGCTGAAGGTCATGCCGCAGGGCGTCATGCTGGGGTCTTCGCGGCTGACGATCATGAAGCCGTTGGCCTCGGGGACGAGCACCATGATGCATTCGAAGCAGCCGCACGAGGTCATCGGAGACTCCATGATGGAGTAGAAGGTCACGTTGTCGACGGTCTGGTTGGAGTGCGCGTGAATGTACTCGTTGGGCCCCGAGAACTCGCCCTTCACGGGGTCGAGCACGATGCCTTTGGGCACCGGCTGGTTGGGGCCGGTGGGGTTGATCTCGAAGGAGGCCTTGCAGTCCAGCCAGTTGTAGGCGCCGCACAGCCCCACGCGTTCGGGGTTGACCACGCAGACATGGTTGGGCGCGAAGCTCTGGCAGAGCAGGCACGAGTAGAAGGTGTCGACCGACTCGTCGGTGAGGTTGGCGATGCGCTCGTTGCGCTCGGCGTACGCCAGCCGCGCCTCCTCGATGAGCTCGTCGACCTCGGCCGCGTCGGTGGTCAGCGTGACCTGCACCTTGTCGACGATGTTGCCGAACACCTCATGGATGCGCGCGTGGATCACCTTGCCGAAGTGCTCCAGGCGAAAGCCCTTGGCGAAGGTGTTCTTGCTCACGCGCGTCCAGGCGATGTCGCGCTGGCCGTTGTGCTGGATGCCCTCGACGCCGTTGATGAAGTAGTGGAACTGGCGCTCGAGGATGGGCTCGAAGTCGGTCTGCATCTTGCGCCCGGAGACGTCGACGATCATGCCGAGTGGCAGGGCGTCGCCCTCGTTCATGCCGTCCAGGTCGGTGCCGCGGACGGTGATCTTGCCGTCCTCGACCTCGTCGGCCGGCCGCATGCGCAGGAACTCGAAGGCGTGCGAGCGCTTGCCGCCGAACTCGGCGTACATGATGTCCTTGCGGATGCGCTCGCCCTCGAAGGCCGATCCGTAGGAGACGGGGATCGGCACCTTGGCGATCTTGACCTTGACCCCGCGCACCTCGACGCAGCGCTGGATGAGCTTCTCGGTGCGCTCCATGTCGTCGGCCCCGGGGATCTCATCGAAGGGCATGCTGACGACGTGCTCGTACTGCGTCACGCCGGTCGGCAGGATCTGCGGGATGCGCGTGTCGGCGATCACCGGGAAGCCGAAGCTGATGGCGCCGGCGGCGGTGGCGTACTTGAGGTCGTCGACCTCGCCGAGGGCCAGCACCCAGGCGAACACGCGGTACTTGTTGTAGAGCATGATGTCCCGCGCCTGGCCGGCCTCCATGCCGCCGAACGTCAGCGCCGAGCGCGCCGCAAAACCGAGCGCGTAGACCGCGGAGATGGTGTCCAGGCCGAACGGCACCGTGAAGGTGTCGTAGCCGAGCTGGATGCCCTCTTCCTGCAGCTGGTGGATGATGCTGCGCCCGTTGACGTTGCCGCTGAGGAAGATGAGGATGCCGCGGCTCTGCAGCTCGCGGACGATCTTGACGGCCACCTCGTTGCTCTTGGCGCAGCCGACGATGGCGCAGAAGCCGGGCATGCGACCGTCGACCAGCTGGATGCCCCAGGCGCGCAGCTGGATGTCGTCGATGGGCCCGTTGAGCTTCATCTTGTCGCCGTGCACCATGAGGTCGCCGCCGGTGAAGCGCTCGCCGTCCTCGCGGGCGTGACCGAGCTTGATGATCTGGGGCTCCTGCTTGCGCGCGAAGCGCACGCCCTCGATGGCCTCCTCGGCGAAGAGCGTGGCGACGCCGCTGTCGAGGGTCTCGCCGAGGTACGGCAGCCACATCGACTCGGCGGGTACCGGGTGCAGCAGGGCCTTGGCGCGCGCGATCACCTCGGGGAGGTCGCCGAGCTTCTCGATCTTGCGCCCCGTGAAGGCGTAGACGACCGGCAGGAAGTAGGCGGTGTTGGTGAACGCCACCGGGGTGTCTGGCCCGAGCTCGGCGATGGCGTCTTCGACGAGCGCCTCGGCCTCGGCCACAATGGCGTTGGCGCCGCGGATGGCGCGCGTGGCGATGTAGCGCGACATCAGGCGTCTCCCTCGTCGTGCGTGTGTCCGTGCGCGTGTCCGTCGTCGCGGTCGTGCGTGTGGCCCTCGGCGAGCGGGTAGACGGGCGCGCCCACCGTCACCACCTCGTCGTGCGCCGCGAGATAGTCGCGGATGGCGGCGAAGTACAGGCTGTCGCCGCTGGCGCCGAACTGCGACGGGTCGTAGGCGGGCAGCTTGAGGGCCGCGCGCTTGGCGTCGATGAGCTCGAGCGAGCGCGCGAACATCT
>JBAXRL010000244.1:0-4954 GCA_037131205.1 Actinomycetes bacterium
CGGCGCGCCCTGGTCGGCTGCGGCCTCGACGAGGCCATCACCTACACGTTCATGGCCCCCGACGCCCTCGACCCGCTCCGTCTGCCCGAGGGCGACGTGCGCCTCTCTCCCGTGAAGCTCAGCAACCCGATGAGCGTCGAGCAGTCGGTGATGCGCACGATGCTTCTGCCCGGCCTCGTCGCCGCGGTGCGCGCCAACCTCGACCGCCTCAACGATCCGCCGAACCTCTTCGAGATCGGCAGCGTGTACCTGTGGGACGACCAGACGAGCCCGGCGCCGGCGCATGCCGCCGAGCCCGGCGCCGTCCTGCCGCACGAGCCCGAGGCCGTCGGCATCGTGCTCGCCGGGCCGCTCGCCGCCGAGAGCTGGACGGGCGCCGGCCGTCCCACCGACTTCCCGGCGCTCAAGGGCGTCGTCGAGACGGCGCTCCACGCTCTGCGCCTGACCGCCGACTTCGCGCCCCTCGGCGCCGCGGTCGCGCAGTTCCCCTACCTGCATCCCGGCAAGGCGGCGCTCGTCAGCGTGCCGGGCGCCGGCGGCGTGGGCGCTCTCGGGCTGCTGCGCCCCGACGTCGCCGCCGCCTATGGGGTCGACGACCTCGACGTGTACTACGCCGCCCTCGCCCTCGACCGCATCGCCCCAGTCGCCCTCAGGACGACGACCTTCGAGGACCTCGGCGCCTACCCGCCGGCCGCGCAGGATCTTGCGGTGATCGTGGATCGCGGCATCGCCGCCGCCGACGTCGTCGCCGTGGCGCGGCGCGCCGGCGGCAAGCTCACCCAGGGCGTGCACGTCTTTGACGTGTACGAGGGCGACCAGGTGCCGGCGGGCAAGCGTTCGCTGGCGCTGCGCGTCGTGATGCGCTCGCCGGAGCGCACGCTGAGCGAGAAGGACATCGCCGGCGTGCGCGCCAGGATCCTCGCGGCGCTCGAGCGGGAGCTCGCGGCGACGCTGCGCTGAGCCGGCACGCGCCGGCGGACGGATCGCGACGGGCGGGGCAGCCTGCGGGCGCCCGCCCGCCGTCGTCCGGGCGGCGCCTTCGTCATCATCCTGTGCGCATAATCTGCAAAGGTCGAAGGACGAGCTTGCATGATTCACGCGCCTTGGGTATAGTCCCCCGACGATGAGCAGCGTCCACACCATCACGAGCGCCCCGCGGTCCCGCCCCGAGGCGGGCCGCACGCGCTGCGCCGCCCTCCGCCCCCGACGTGCACGACGCGCGCCGGCCGGTGGGCACACCCGTCTGCTCTAGCTCCCTCAGCTAGCCGCTCTCGCAGACACCCGCACCCAGCCCTCCGCCGGCGCACATCCCGTTCTGCCCCGCAGCCATCCCGACGTGCATCCGGAGCGCCTCATGACACCCACGATCTGCGCAGACCCACACACCGCCGCCGGCCCCACCGAGGCTTTCGCCGGCGCCGCGGCCGTGCTCGACGCCGCGCCGCTCGCCACCGCCGGCATCGTCGGCGGCAGCGGCTACACCGGCGCGCTGCTCGCCGAGCTGCTCCTGCACCACCCCTCGGTCAAGCTCACGCACATGAGCTCCGAGACGTTTGCCGGCGAGCCGGTGCAGCGGCGCCTGCCGCGGGTGCGCGCCGGCCTCGAGTTCTGTAGCCAGGGCGATCTGGGCGGCGTCGATGTCGCCTTCGTCTGCACGCCGCACGGACAGGCGGCGCTGGTGGCGAAGCGCCTGCTCGACGACGGCGCCCGCGTGATCGACCTCAGCGCCGACTTCCGCCTCACCGCCGAGGCCTACGCCGAATGGTACGGGGAGCACCCGCATCCCGAGCTGCTCCCCGGCGTGTACGGGCTCACCGAGCTGCACCGCGAGGAGGTGGCTGTCGCCAACTTGGTCGCCAACCCGGGCTGCTATCCCACGGCGGCGCTGCTCGCGTTGGCGCCGCTCAAGCGGTTGGGCCTGCTCGACGTCGTCGTCGACGCCAAGTCGGGGGTCAGCGGCGCCGGCAAGACGCCGAAGGGCACGACGCATTTCTGCAGCGTCGACTCCGACCTCGTCGCCTACGGTCTGGGCACACATCGGCACTACCCGGAGATCGCCGCCGGGCTGGCGAGCGATGGGCCGGGCGTCAGCGCCTTCGGCGCGGCTCCCGGCGGCGGCGGCCACGGACCTCAGCTCACCTTCGTCCCTCACCTTGCGCCGCTCCAGCGCGGCATCAGCGAGACCATCTACGTGCGCGCCGGCACCTTCCCCGTCCCCAGCCAGGCCCGCATCCTGGCTCTGTACGAGGACTTCTACGCCGGCGAGACCTTCGTCGAGGTCTGCGAGGCGCCGCCGCGGCTCAAGGACGTCGCGGGGACCAACTACTGCCGCATCTTCCCGCACATCGACCGGCGCACCGGGCGCATCGTCGTCATCAGCGTCATCGACAACCTGATGAAGGGCGCGTCCGGGCAGGCCGTGCAGAACATGAACGTCATGCTCGGCCTGCCCGAGCACGAAGGGCTGGTCTGAGATGCTGCCGGCCAGCAGGTTCGCGCCGCTGCCCGCCTTCGCCCACGAGGTCGACGACGGCGTGGCCTACCCGCGGGGTTTCCTCGCCGCCGGGGTCGCCAGCGGGGTCAAGAAGCGCGGCAAGCTCGACCTCGGTATCCTCGCCTCCGAGGTCGCGAGCGTCTCGGCGGCGACGTTCACGAGCAACGCCGCCGCCGCCGCGCCCGTGCGGCTCACCCGCGAGACCAGCGACTGCGCGCATCTGCGCGCGGTGGTCGTCAACGCCGGCAACGCCAACGCCTGCACGGGCAAGCAGGGCCTCGCCGACGCCGCTCGCATGAGGCTCCTGGCGGCCGAGCGCCTGCGCCTTCCCGTGGAACAGGTGGCCGTGTCCTCGACCGGGCTGATCGGCGTGCACCTGCCGATGGCGAAGATCGAGCCGGGCATCGGGGCGGCCGCGCAGGCGCTGTCGGCCGGCGCCTCCGGCGACTTCGCTGTGGCCATCCGGACCACCGACAGGCATGCCAAGTCGGGGGCGCTCGACGTGCGGCTCGCGGAGGGCGTCGTGCGCGTCGGCCTGGCGGCCAAGGGCTGCGGCATGATCAGCCCCAACATGGCCACGATGCTGTGCTTCGTGACCTGCGACGCGGTCGTCACCGCGGAGGCCTGGAACGAACTCATGCAGTCTGCCGTGGCCGCTTCGTTCAACCGCATCACCGTGGACGGCCAGGAGTCGACCAACGACATGGTGCTGGGCTTCTGCAACGGCGCCTCCGGCGTGGAGCCGGGCGCCGCCGGCCTGGCCCAGCTCGGCGAGGCTCTTCAGGGGGCGCTGCTGGCGCTCGCCGTGTCCATCGTCGCCGACGGCGAGGGGTCCACGCGCACCATGCGGCTGAAGGTGACCGGGGCGCGCGACGGGGACGCCGCCGAAGCCGTCGCGCGCGCCGTCGCCAACTCCCCGCTCGTGAAGACGGCCTTCTACGGGCGCGACGCCAACTGGGGGCGCATCATGCAGGCCATCGGCCAGGCGCTCGGCAAAGACGGCCACCGGGCGCTGCCGGCGCGCATCTCCTACGAGGACGTGGTGATCGTGGACCACGGGCAGCCGGCGGCGCTGGACGAGGTCCAGCAGGGCCGGCTCCTCGACATCATGCACCAGCCCGAGATCGACCTGAACGTGGCCCTCAACGGCCCCGGCGCTCAGGCCACGGTCTACTTCAGCGACCTCACGCACGACTACGTCACCCTCAACGCGGAGTACTCGACATGACCGTGCGGCACCAGAAGACCGTGCGGACCCTGCTCGAGGCAATGCCGTACATCCGCCGCTTCCGGGGCGCCACAGTGGTGCTCAAGTACGGGGGCGCGGCCATGACCTCGCCGCGCCTGCAGGAGCAGTTCGCCGAGGACATCGTGCTGCTGCGGCTGGTCGGCATGAAGCCCGTGGTCGTGCACGGCGGCGGCCCCGAGATCAGCCGGCACATGGCCAGGCTGGGCATGGAGGCCGAGTTCGTCGATGGTCACCGGGTCACCGACGCGGCCACCATGGAGGTCGCCAGGATGGTGCTGGTCGGCAAGGTGAACAAGGACATCGTCGGGCTCATCAGCCGCCACGGCGGCACGGCCGTCGGCATCTCCGGCGAGGACGGCCACCTGCTCACGGTCACGCCCAAGAAGCATCAGGATGAGGTCGGCAACGCCGTCGACCTCGGCTTCGTGGGCGAGGTCGCCGAGGTGGATGTGAGCGTGCTCGACCTGCTGGCCGAGGCCAATATCCCGGTCGTGGCCAGCGTCGGCGCCGACGAGCACGGCGAGGCCTACAACGTCAACGCCGACACGGTCGCCGGGGAGCTGGCCGCGGCGCTGGGCGCCGAGAAGATCATCTTTCTCACCGACGTGGACGGCGTGTACGAGGGCCAGGGCGACGAGGTCGGCCCTGTGTCCGAGTGCGATCTCGCTCACCTCGGGGCGCTGCAGGCCGCCGGGCGCATCAGCGGCGGCATGATCCCCAAGGTCGCGGCCGTGCGCAGGGCGCTGGAGGGCGGCGTGGCCAGCGCCCACATCATCGACGGCCGCGTGGCGCACGCGGTGCTGCTCGAGATCCTCACCGACGCCGGCTGCGGCACCAAGGTGACGGCGTGAGCGCCGGCGGCGCGGTCTGGGCGGCGGGCGGCGCGGCCTTGCCGGCTTCGCCGGCCGTCTTCGCGCCGCCCGCCTTCGCCCGGGCCGCCGTCGCCCGGGCCGCCGTCGCGCCGCCCGCCGTCGCGCCGCCCGCTCCCTCAGGCGGTTGCATATTCCGCGCGGGCTTGGTGTATTCTATGCAGCAACGTACGGAGCGCACGGCGCCGGCCGCGGCGCCATCGCGGCCGGCCCTCGTCACGGGAGACACCGCAGGCATGAACGATCGCGCGCCGTTGGGCAAGACAGAGCGCCAGCGCCTCATCCAGACGGTCGTGCAGCAGCGCGAGGTGTCCACGCAGCGGGAGCTGGTGAGCGCCCTCG
>JBAXRL010000245.1:0-4937 GCA_037131205.1 Actinomycetes bacterium
TTGAGGAGCTTCTGATCGGCGGTGTCCATGGCGAGGTCGGGGTTCATGCGCGTGAGCAACGTCCCGTTTCGGCCTCTTATCGGCCAACTATCGGCCATTATCGGCCTGTAGCACGAGATCGGCCGCAGCGCTTGACTGGCCGGGCACATGGGGATAGTGCCGCCGGCCCCGCTTCTCGCCCTCGCGACGCAACAGCCCTCATCCGCCGACATGACCGGAATCACGCCGACTGTTTTCTGCTGGTCACCTTCTGATCGCCGATCTCTGAGCCATCATTGCCCGGCAGTTGCAGACGAGCCCACTCGAGCACCAGTGGAGCTATCGGCTTCAATCGCACGCCGCTCCAGGTCAAGGCGTCGGGCCCCGAAGCGAGGAACTCGTCAGCGTCAGGAATGTCGTGGTAGCTGAAGTCGACGCCATCCATGCGCACGTAGGTAACGGGCGTACCGCAAGAGTCGTCTGTGCGGTCCGCCCAGACGTTGACTCCCTCCACTCCGGCTTCACGAGCCCACGACGCCAGTTCACGAATGCGGGGCTTGAATGATGCATAGAACTTCTTGCGCTTGACGCGCCCACGTCGTCGCTCCTCCTCAATCCATCTGTTGAGCAGCACGCCTGCTGCAAGCTGGTATCGCAGCTGGGCCTTGGAGGCGCACGCACGCTTCAGTGCAGCCAGAGCCTCATGCACGTCGGCGTCCGTGACACCGACCTCCGGTGAGTCGACGCGGCCGCGAACAATCGGGTCGAGTTCGACCAGTGGCCGCGCCTCGTGCGGCAGCTCCAGCTTCCGCAGGAGGACTCGAATCAGCTCCTCGTACTCACCACCGAGCCTTATGTCGTCAAGCTCGGTGACAGACATCACCTCCGCCCCGTCAGGGAGGTCAGTGCGGAACTGGTACTTCGTCGGCGCGAAGTACAGCGCGACGACACGAGACGCTTGACCGGCGCACTGGCGCGCCCAGGCATGCGCGCCCTCTGAGTAGTAGCGATAGCCGATCCAGAGGTCGTTGCCGCTGGCCAGCATGGGCGACGCGCCGCCGACGAGACGCGCGGATGGGTAATGATCGAGATTGCCCCAAGCGCCCCAAGCCTTTGTCACCATCTTGTCCACGAGACTCGCGGCGAGGAAGCGAGAGACCGCGACATTGGCGAACGAGTCGGCGTCGATGCTTTGCCAGCGCCCACTGAAGAACGCGCGGGCTGTCGTCTCGAGCGGTTCCTCCTTCTTCTTCTTGGCGTGGTACACGGTGGCGAACCTGCCATCTCGCTTTCCATGCATGTAGAAGTCATCGGCGTACGGGCGGGACTGCCATCCCAGGCCATCGGACTCGATGTGCAGCAGATACTTGAAGGTGTCGCGCTTGGGCTGTGGGTCAACTGACACGAGAGTCACGTCGAAGTCCGCGTCGTCGAACTCGATGGACTGGACGCGCCCCTTGAGGCGCTCGTCGCAGTCGACCTGCGCCAGCACCGGCCAAGGGTACAGCTCTCGCAACCACCGCTCCTTGGGCTTCTTGTCCCTGTGGTCGGGGCTGCGAAGCCAATTGTCAAAGGACACGCCGCGGAGTCTCATGGCGATGCCGGCCGCGCGTCCAGCCCTCTGCCCAGCGCCGCACGCTTCGGCGACGCGGTCTGGCACGACCGCTCCGAGGATCGGATGTCGCGTGGAGATGTGGGCCAGGCGGTCACGACCGCCCGCCCGAGTCCCGCTCAGTACTCTCGACGACACGCTTGGCCTCCCGATCGAAGTCGCCCTCGTACTCGCGATCCTGAGTGACGCGGAACCTCGCGTACTCACCCTCCGCCAGCTGCTTGGCCAGCATCGCCGAGACAGCGCCGGAGTCGGTGAGAATGTCGTACTCGTTGAAGCGCAAGAAACCGTCGAGCTTCTCGACCCAGTTCGCCATGCGCATTGGGATGTGCCGGGCCGCCTGGTTCTCGGCGAAGTCGAGATACATGCCTACGATGCGCTCCAGCGCCTTGATCTCGTCCTCCGTGAGGTAGTTCTTCGCGACCGTCACGTCGGACTTGAGCACCTTGCCGGTCGGGGCTTTCTTCCAGGTCGTCAACCCCATGTGCGCCTTGTCGGCATCTGCCCGTGCTGCGATGAGCTCGGCCGCGGTCTGGCCGGTGATGGCCCAATGCAGCTTGTTCTGCACCGTCTTGAAGAAGGTCTGGGTGATCTCCGTATCCCTTTGGTAGTCGATGCTGCACTGCTCGTAGATGTCGGTGATCTTGAGGTAGAACCGGCGCTCGCTGGCGCGGATCTCACGGATGCGCTCGAGCAGCTCATCGAAGTAGTCCTTGCCGAAGCGCGCGCCCTGCTTGAGGCGCTCGTCATCGAGGACGAATCCCTTGACCACGAACTCCTTGAGGGTCTGAGTCGCCCAGATACGGAACCTGGTGGCCTGGATGCTGTTGACCCGATAGCCGACCGAGATGACCGCGTCGAGGTTGTAGAAGGTGATCATGCGACTCACGTCACGCGAGCCCTCTCGGCGAACTCTCCGGAGTTTCCGGAGAGTTGCGGACGCGTCCAGCTCGCCGCTGCGGTAGATGTTCTTCAGATGCTCGCTGATGGTCCGCAGGTCGACACCGAACAGCTCCGCGATCCGCTGCTGGTCAAGCCAGAACGTCTCGCCGCCGTAGAGCACCTCGACTCGCGCCGCCCCTTCGGGCGTCTCATAGAGGACAACGTCGCCTTCGATGAGCTCTGGATGGTCTACCATGTCGCCCCTACGCCGTCTTCAAGATCGCAACGACCCTGGTCTTGCTGTCCTCGCGCGCGGCAAGCAGCTGTGACCTGCGCGACCTGCGCTGCCCTACCGATGGCACGCCGGACAGCACGTCCAACAACCGTTCACCTTGGTGAAGTGCTTCTTCGCCTCTGCGACCGCAGGCTGGCAACTGAAGAGCTCGCCGAGGTATTTGCGGTTGGCGGCATCTGGCAGCCAGACGCACCCCGCCTTGTGAACCTCGTGGTCGCCGTCCGACGCGGGCTTGGTGTGAACGTAGTAGCTGGCCACAGCAACGTCCCCCTGTTCTGCGTGTAGCCGACAGGTGAGTTGTACTACCCCGGCCGGACGGAACGGACGGCACGCGGCCGACCTCGTAGTCTTGGGGACGGGCGAGGATGGCGCTCCGCGTGCGGTGGCGGATCGACTCGATGCGCGCCGCCATCTCGGCGAAGGTGTCGGTGCCGTTTTTGTCGCCGAAGGAGTCCCAGGCGAGCCACGCGGGCACGCGCTCGTAGCGCGCGAAGAATCCAAAGCCGGCGATGGCCTTGTGAGGCGCGCCGAGACGGAAGAAGAACGGCGCACCCGGCGGGATCGCCCTGAAGCCGTGCGATGAGGGCTGCCAGAAGTCGACCTCGTCCGGCGGCTCCGCGCGATGCAGGAAGTGACTGAACCAGCCGAAGTCGGTGTTGGCGATGAATCCGGCGGCTGCGCCCTGACCCGGCTTCGCTCTGTCGACGGTCATCGCTACCTGCCGTCAGCTGTCCCAGCCGGGGAATCCGGGCGGCGTCCAGAGAAGAGCATCAAGGTCCTTCACGGTGGTTGACGGCCTGACAGCCCGGCAGGCTCGATAGAAGCTGTAGAACCGCCGGCAGAAGCTGAAGTACTCCGCGTCTGCCTCTGCTGGTCTCTTGAACGAGAGCGGAGCCGGATGCGGCACGCGCTTCCTGAGATTCCTGTCGCAGCCGCTGTCCATGATCGGCACGATCGGGCAATGGAAATGGAGCAGCTTCGACACGAATGATCTCGGCCTGTCACCATCCGTCAGCGACTCAGACAGCAGCGAGCAGAGCTTGCCGTGCTCCACCAGAACCTGCAGCAGCGACTTCTCGGTGAGTGGCTCGCTCTGACCGCCCAGCTCAACGGCAAGCGCGGCCATCGCCTCAGCGTGCTCTTTTGCGAACCCGAACAGATTGTCGACCGAGCGACCACCCTCGGGGGCTCCGACCTGTCGATCGAGTCCGGCCGAGTAGGCGCGGTCAATGAGGATGCACTTCGTCATCAGGGAGCGTGGTGAGTGGTCAACGAATCGCGCACATGTCTCGTACAGCATCTCGTCGACCCCGCCCCACTGGGCATCGAACGTGTCGACCGCGGTCTGCAACTCCTTCGCGCTCGGGACGTTCACTTCCGTGGAAGCGGTGCGCGGGAGCTTCATGGGCGCATCCCGTGTCGTTGTTCCTTCCTCGCACCCGAGGTTCGCGAACGGGTTCGGCACGGCATCCCAAGCGTGGCGAAACACCTCGCTTTGTGCGGCCGGCACTTGGTCCGGACGCAATCCGCAGCCAGGTCCCGGGCCGTAGGGATAGTACGCCCTGACTACGATGCACGTCAGCAGTGGCAGCGGGGGCTTCTGGCGCTCGCAGTACTGCTTGATCGGATCGAGTGCCCGGCCCACCGACTGCGCGTTGGTGTCCACTACCGCCGCCAAGTCTCCGTAGGTCACGGTCTCGCGGCGCTTTGCCGCCGTGGTCAGATACGGCCAGATCAGCCCGGCCGCATCATCCCAGTCTCTGGGACTCACAGCGGCTTCACTCCGCGCGTCGACTCAGGTCGGTCATGGCCCGCCGACCAGGGGAGCGGCAGGCGTCTCGTACACCTTCAGCACCTCATCCCCGTAGTGGTTGATCACCTTCACCGCGATCTTGCCGGTGAACGGCGCCTCGAAGGGGCGACTGACGGTGGAGTAGAGGCTCGCCCAGGCGTCCTCGTCGATCTCCGCCTTGAGGGCGCGCTGGAGCTTCTTGTAGGGCTCGTCGGCGCCGGTGAAGTAGGCGTGGCGCACGAAGAAGCTCTCCTCGTTGTAGTCGCTGTCGATGAACCAGCAGGCGATGTCGTCGGTGGAGGAGCTGCGGATCTCGCCGCTCGTGGGGTCGTAGACGTCGAGGCCGCGGAGCTCCACCTGCAGCTTGCCGCCGGGGA
>JBAXRL010000246.1:0-4926 GCA_037131205.1 Actinomycetes bacterium
GACGCCGCACTACCCCTCGTCCTACGATTGCCCGAACCTCATCGCGGTGGCCTCCAGCGGCAACACCGACAAGCTCTCGGGCTCCTCGAACTACGGGGCCACGAGCGTCGATCTGGCGGCCCCCGGCGTGGGCATCCTGAGCACGGTGCCGGGCAACGGCTACGCGAGCTGGGACGGCACCTCCATGGCCACGCCGTACGTCACCGGGGCGGTCGCGCTGTGCGCCGCGCGGCTCCCCTCCGAGACCGCGACGCAGCGCGTGCGGCGCATCCTCGACCATGTGGACCCACTGGCCGCGCTCGGCGGCAGGATGACCAGCGGCGGGCGGCTCGACGCCGCAGCCGCGGTGAACACGGGCGCGCCGCCGCCCACGCCCACGCCCACGCCGACCTCCACGCCGACGGTCTGGCCGACGGTCTGGCCCACGCCGACGGTCTGGCCCACGCCGACCCCGACGCCGACCCCGGGAGACATCGTCGGTCCCGTGTGCGCCGCGAAGAACGTCACCGTCAAGCGCGGTAGGATCTGCAAGATCTACTTCATGGTGTACGACGACCTCAGCGATGAAGTGACAAAGTACCTTGCCATCGAGACGAAGTCCGGCGTCGTCAGGAAGAGCTGGTCGTGGGACTACGACGAGAACTACGACGGCTGGTGGTGGCAGAAGTACACGTGCCGCCTCGCCAGGGGCGCCTACCGCATCGTCGTCACCGGTGAGGACAGCGACGGCAACAGCGCCAGCGTGGTCGGCTATGCGACGCTGAGGGTGAGGTAGCGCGCCGGCGGGGCCGACCCGCGCGCCGGCGCCGCGGCCGATGGCTTTGCGAGTCACTTGCCGGTATTCTGAAACAAAGGAAGCCGGACGCTGGGCTTCGGCGCCGCGCCGGCGGTCTTGCCGGCCGCCGGGAGAAGCGGCGTCCGACGGCTCGTTCAACAGGCAGGCCGGCGATGGGAGGGCCTTGCACGGAGCGCATCGAAAGACCTGCTCGTGGCTGGCGCTGGGCGCGGCGCTGCTGGTTCTCGCCGTGGCGGCGCCGTTGGCGGCGGCCGCGGGCGCCGAGCTTCGCGCGGCGCCGCTCAGCGCCGCGTTCGTGCGTTACCAGGCCGAGCTCAAGCTGAGGCGCACCCTCGGGCTGGACAGGGTTCCGGGCTTCCGGCCCGGCCTGATCCCGGCGCCGATGGATCCCCCCGCGTCCTCGGGCGCGCGCCTCGGCGCGGCGCGCGCCTCGTACCCCCCGTCCTTCGACCTCCGCGACCGGGGCAAGGTCTCGCCGGTCAAGGACCAGCGCCCGTACGGCACCTGCTGGGCCTTCGCCGCCCTGGGCTCGCTCGAGTCTCGCCTGCTGCCCGGCGAGCTGCGCGATCTCTCCGAAGACAACATCGCGCTCAACGACGGTTTCGATAACGGTGGCGACCCCTACGATCGCGGCGGCAACTACAACATGTCGGCGGCGTATCTCATCCGCTGGAGCGGCCCGGTCGACGAGAGCGCGGACGCGTACGGCGATTCGTTCACCCCGCCCGGGCTGACCGCGACCAAGCACGTGCAGGAGGTCCTGTACATCCCCGGGGGCACGAGCGCGAGCGACACCGCCAACATCAAGTACGCCCTGACCACCTACGGCGCCGTGGCGACGACGATCCACTGGGACGACTCGTGCTACGCCGCCGCCGCCGCCGGCTACTACTACCACGGCGCCGGCGTCGCCAACCATGCGGTGACCATCGTCGGCTGGGACGACGGCTTCGCCGCCTCCAACTTCGTCTTTCCGCCACCCGACGCCGGCGCCTGGCTCGTCAAGAACAGCTGGGGCGCCGACTGGGGCCAGAGCGGCTACTTCTGGGCGTCCTACTACGATCCGTACTGCGGTACAGACGCGGGGTTCAACGTCGTCTTCAACCGTGTGGAACCCACCAGCAGCTACGGCGACATCTACTCCTACGATCCTCTGGGCCAGACCGGCGCCCTCCGTCTTACTTCCAACACGATGTGGGGGGCCAACGTGTTCACCGCGAGGCAGACCGCGTCGGTCGCCGCTGTGGGCTTCTTCACGCCCTCGCCGAACACGACCTACGCCGTCTATGCGGGCGCGTCGCTGCAGTCGCTGCAGCAGAAGGGCTCCGCCTCGATCGAGATCCCCGGGTACCATACCGTGGCGCTTTCGTCACCGCTGTCCGTGACCGGCGGCGGCGACTTCGTCGTGGCGGTGCGCCTGACATCCCCGGACGACACCTATCCCCTGGCGATCGAGCAGGCCGAGCCTGATTACAGCTCGGCGGCGACCGCCTCGCCGGGCCAGAGCTACACCAGCTTCGACGGGGACAACTGGTCCGATCTCACCGACTGGGACAGCACGGCCAATGTGTGCCTCAAGGCCTACACGACGGGGTCGGCCCCGACGCCCACGCCCACGCCTACTCCCTCACAAACACCGCCGCCCCACGAGGACACGGTCGGCCCCGTCTGCGCCGCGAAGAGCGTCACCGTCGAGCGCGGCAAGACCTGCAAGCTCTTCTTCAGGGTCTACGACGATCACAGCGCGGAGGTGACGAAGCATCTCTCGGTCACGACGAAGACCGGCGTCGTGAAGTTGGGCCGGTCGTGGGAGCGCGACAGGAACCTCGTCGGCTGGTGGTCGATCAAGTACGCGTGTCGGCTCCCCAGGGGCGCCTACCGCATCGTCGTCACCGGCGAGGACCTCGCCGGCAACAGCGCCAGCGTTATCGGCTACGCGACGCTGACCGTGAGGTAGCACGCCGGCGAAGGCGGGCGGGGAGGCGGCAGGGCCGCCCCGCCCGCCTTCGTTTGCGCGTTCAGCGTGATGGCGCCTGGGCGGCAGACGTGGGTGCAGCGTCCGCGGAGCCGGCAGGCATCCGGATCCTGCACAACGGCCATCGACCCGCTGAACGCGAACACGCCCGCGGGGCAGACCTGCAGGCAGGCGCCGCAGCCCACGGCGCCCGCGGCGACGATCGTCGCGGGCACGCGCGCCGTGCGGCGCCCGCCACCGGCAGGCGCGACGCGCGCCTTCCGCTTCGTGTCGCCGCTCGCGACGCGCCGCGTCATGTGCGCGAGCCGGCGCAGATGGAGGACGGCGTGGACGCCCACGCCGGCGGCCATGACGGCGCCGCTCCAGTCGTGGATCGTGGCCCACAGCGCCGCGCTGACGCCGAGGATCGCGGGGGCGCCGGACGCGGTGAGCGTCGTGGCTTCGGGGAGCAGGCGCACGATCCCGGTGATCGCACAGAAGAGGAATGCGACCCCGGTGACCATGTCGACCCAGCAGTTGACGAGCGCCTTGCTCATCGTGGTCGGGCTCTCCTCACGGGGTGGCCGGCGCCGCGCGCCCGGGACGGACGCCGGGACTCCTCCGGCGGAGCCGCGGTCGATGCCGGCGGGCCAGTCTGAGGATCGGCGGTGAAGCGCGCGAAGCTCCGCCAGGAATCGTGAAGAAGGATGAACACTTGCGTCCGGCGGCCGCGGCATATACCATCGTGCATACGTCTTATGCACGGGAGGGACACCTTGACCAAGGCCATCGTCACCGTCGATCTGAAGAAGGTCCGCGACAACGCGCGTCGCGTCGTGTCTCACCTGCCGGGCATCGACGTGGTCGCCGTCACCAAGGTCACCCGCGGCAGCCCGGAAGTGGGCGCCGCCATGCTGGCCGGCGGCGCGGTCGCGCTCGGCGAGTCCCGCCTGGAGAACGCCGAGCGACTGCGCGCCGCCGGCGTCACGGCGCCCATCTGGCTGCTGCGGGCGCCGTGCCCCGATCTCGCCGACGAAGCCGTCCGCCTCTGCGAGATCTCGCTGCAGAGCGAGCTCGAGACCGTGGTCGCCCTGGACCGGGCCGGAGGGCGGCAGAGCCGCCGGCACGGGATCGTCGCCATGGTCGACCTCGGCGATCTGCGCGAGGGCATGATGCCGGCCGATCTGCCGGCCTTTGTCGCCGCCGTCGAGCCGCTGCGCCACGTCGACCTCGTCGGCGTCGGAGTCAACCTCACCTGCTACGGCGCCATCGTGCCCGACGCGGACAACCTCGGCCGGCTCGCGGCGCTGGCCGCCGACGTCGAGCGCCTCACGGGCCGCCCGCTGCGCCACGTCTCGGGCGGCAACTCAGGATCCATCGGTATGGTCACGTCGGGGCGCATGCCCGCCGCCGTCAACACGCTGCGCATCGGCGAGACCATCCTGCTGGGCGTCGACACGCTCACTCGCGAGCCCATGCTGGATCTGCACCTGGACGCCATCACCGTCTCGGCGCCGGTGATCGAGTGCCTGGTCAAGCCGTCCCTGCCGATCGGGACGAGCGCCCAGGACGCCTTCGGCAACTTCCCGACGTTCACCGATAGAGGCGCGCGGCGGCGCGCGATCTGCGCCCTCGGGCGCCAGGACGCGCCGCCCGAAGGCCTGCGGCCCATCGACGCGCGCATCCAGGTGCTCGGCGCCTCCAGCGACCACCTCATCCTCGACGTCGAAGACCTCGAGCGGCCGCCGGCCCTCGGAGAGTCTCTCAGTTTCGTGCCCAACTACGCTGCGACGCTGCAGCTCTTCACGTCACCGTATGTCCACAAGGTGTTCTCTCCGCCGGCCTGACGCAAGGATCGTGGCACGGAGGGACCTGCAACCAGAGGAGTGAGCATGTCCGAGAAGAGCAAGATCCTGATCATGGGGGCCGCGGGCCGCGACTTCCACAACTTCAACACGTACTTCCGTGACAATGACCGCTACGAGGTCGTGGCCTTCACCGCCACTCAGATCCCCTACATCAACGACCGCAAGTACCCGGCCGAGCTGGCCGGCTCGCTCTACCCCGACGGCATCCCCATCCACGACGAGTCCGAGATGCCCGGGCTCGTGAAGAAGCATGGCGTAGATCAAGTCGTCTTCGCCTACAGCGACGTGCCCTATGAGTACGTCATGCA
>JBAXRL010000247.1:0-4923 GCA_037131205.1 Actinomycetes bacterium
CAGGTGTTCGGCAAGTTCAAGGACCACACCGTGCTCATCGTGGGCGCCGGCGAGACCAGCGAGCTCACCGCCACGCACCTCAAGGCGCACGGCATCGAGAGCATCCTCGTCACCAACCGCACGTTCGCCGCGGCGCGGGAGCTGGCCCACCGGGTCGGCGGCCGCGCCGTGCCCTTCGAGGATCTCGAAGCGCATGTGGCGGCCGCCGACATCGTCATCAGCTCCACTTCGGCGCCGCACTACGTCATCACGCGTGAGCGCGTCGAGCGCGCCCTCAGGCGCCGCCGTCACCGGCCTATCTTCTTCATCGACATCGCCGTGCCCCGCGACCTCGACCCAGAGATCGACCGCGTGCGCAACGCCTATCTCTACGACATCGACGATCTGCAGCACGTGGTGGAGCAGAACCGCGGCGAGCGCGAGAAGGAGGCGCATCACGCCGAGCGCATCGTCGAGGAGGAGCTGCGCAGCGTGAACGACTGGCTCCGCAGTCTCGAGGTCGTGCCCACGATCGCTACGCTGCGAGAGTCGGTGGAGAAGATCCGCCGCGCCGAGCTCGAGCGTCTCGGCGGCAAGCTCGGCGACCTGAGCGACGAGCAGCGCGCCCAGGTCGACATGCTCACGGCGAGCATCGTCAACAAGATCCTCCACCTGCCGACGGTGAAGATGAAGGAGGTCGCCGGCAGCCAGGAGTGCTATCTCTACGTCGCTGCCGTGCGCACCCTCTTCGACCTCAGCGGCAACGGGGCGGCGCCGCGGAGCGGCGGCGGCGCGGCCGCCGACGACGCGGCGACGGACGCCTCCGGCGCCGAAACCACCGGCACGGCCGACCCACCCGGCGCCACCGTCCATCACCTCCGCGGCGCCGGCACAGACAACGCGTGAGCGGCACGCTGCGCATAGGCTCTCGGGGCAGCAAGCTCGCCCTCATCCAGAGCGCGTGGGTGCGCGACGAGCTCCTGCGGTACCATCCCGACCTGCGCGTCGAGATCGAGGTGATCCAGACCAAGGGCGATAGGCTGCTGGACGCGCCGCTGGCCAAGATCGGCGACAAAGGCCTGTTCACCAAGGAGCTCGAGGCGGCGATGCTGGACGGCCGCACCGACCTCGCCGTGCATTCGGCCAAAGACATGCCGACAGAGGTCCCCGAGGGCCTTGTCATCGCCGCTTTCACGGTGCGCCAGGACGTGCGCGATGTGTTCGTCGCCGGTGCGTCCTCCTCGCCGCGCACCCTCGACGACCTCCCCCGGGGCGCGACCGTCGGCACCTCCAGCCTGAGGCGCCGCTCGCAGCTTCTGGCGCTGCGCCCCGACCTCGACATCGTCGACATCCGCGGCAACGTGCAGACCCGTCTGCGCAAGCTGGAGGAGCAGGGCATGGCCGGTACGATCCTCGCGGCCGCCGGCCTGGTGCGCCTCGAGCAACCCGAGCTGGCGTCGTTCGCCTTCGCCTTTCGCCAGATGCTGCCTGCCGTCGGTCAGGGCTCTCTGGCTATCGAAGCGCGTGCCGACGACGGACGCGTGGCCGCTCTCGTCGCCCCGCTGATCCACGAGCGCACCACTCTCGAGGTGCGCGCCGAGCGCAGTCTCATGCAGGCGCTGCACGGCGGCTGCCAGGTACCGATCGCGGGCTTCGCGGAAGTCTCACGGGTGCGGGATGAGCTCGGCGTCGAGCGGCTCCTGCTGCGCGCCTTCGTCGGCTCCGTCGATGGCGCGAAGGTCGTGCGCGGGGAGCTCGCGGGCCCGGCGCAGGCGCCTGAGGGACTGGGGATCGCGCTCGCCGAGGACCTGCTGGCCCGCGGCGCCGACGAGATCCTCGCAGAGGTCCGCGGAGCCCTCTGACATGACCCACGCCCGGCCGCTCGCGGGCAAGACCGTGGTCGTCACGCGGCCGCGCGCGCAGGCCGCCTCTCTAGCCGAGCCGCTCGAGCATCTCGGCGCCGAGGTGCTGCTGGCGCCGACCATCCGCATCGTGCCCCGGACGCTCGACGACGAGATCGTGCGCGTCGTCGTCAACGATCTCGCCGAGTACGGGCTCATCATCTTCACCAGCGTCAACGGCGTGGACGTCTTTCTCGGGTATCTCACGGAGCTCGGCCTGCCGCTCGCGGCGCTCGATGACGTTATCGTCGCCGCCGTGGGGCCAAAGACGGCCTCCGCCCTCGAAGAACGCGGCCTTGCCTGCGACGTGGTCGCCGACGACTTCGTCGCCGAAGGCCTTCTGGATACGCTGGAGGAGCGCGCCGTGGCGCCGGCCGGGACCAGGGTGCTCATCCCGTCGGCGCGCGCGGCTCGCCGCGTGATCCCCGACGCGCTCCGCGCGAGCGGCGCTCTGGTGAACGTGCTGCCGGTCTACGACACCGTGCCGGAGGAGCGTCTGCAGGTTCCGGCCGCACGCATCGAGAGCGCTGACTTCATCACGTTCACGTCGAGCTCGACGGCGCAGCGGTTTGTCGGCCTCATGGAAGCGGCCGGCGTGCGTGGCGGACCCGGCGGCGCCGGCCGGCCGCTCGCAGAGCGGCTCTCCGGCGTGGCTCTCTGCTCCATCGGCCCCGTCACCAGCGACACGCTGCGCGCGCTGGGACTGCCCGTCGCCGTGGAGGCCTCCGAGCACACGGCCGCAGGGCTCGTGGCGGCGATCGCCGCCACCGCCTGCGGCCGCGCCTGACTGATTGCCTGGTCCCTCTCCCCACACCGTCGTCCACGCCGGCAACGCTTGACCGCGGCCCGCCGTTGTGTTACATAAGTTATGTGACGATACACGGTACTGTCGAAACACAAGGTCACAGGTGGCCTGTCGGTCGCCGGGCCTCAGAACAGGGAGGCAACCATGAAGCCCGCGGATGCAGGTGACGAGAAGCTCGGGACCGACACGTTGCGTGGTGACGAGCTGGCCGATGACGAGCTGGAAGGCGTGACCGGGGGTTTCCTGGGCCCAAGCGAGGAGTCGGTCGCCAAGAAGGATGCGCCGCCCCAGGAGATCATCTAGGCATGTGATCGGGCAGGCGCGGACCAGACCCGTATCGTGACCAGACCGGCGAATCCGTCTCTGGTGTCCGGCATCCTGAGAAGCGCCTCCGACCTCATCGCGGAGAAGGGGCCGGACGGGGTCACGCTCAGAGAGGTGGCCGCGCGGGTCGGCGTCACGACCACCACGCTCCACTACTACTTCGGAAGCAAGGATGGTCTGATGGCGGCGGTCAGAGCCGCGGCGCTCGAGGCGCTGAGCGCGGCTCTGACCGCCGCCGGCGCCGGCGACGCGCCCGCCGCCGAGCAGCTCCGGGCGGTGGGTCGGGCTTTCGTCGGCTGGACGCACGAGGCGCCGCATCGGTACACGCTGGTCTTCGCGGTCACGTCCGCCGGTGCGGCGGGCACCGTCGAGCACTCCGACGCGCGGCACATTCTGCGCGCGCGCCTCCGGGAGATCCTCGAGTTCGGTCGTCGGCGCGGCGAGTTGACCTTCGACGATGCGGAGCTCCAGGCCTCGCTGGCGCTGTGCTGGCTGGCGGGAGTCGCCGTGGTCGCGTCCGCGCGCTTCCGGCCGACGGAACAGCAGACCGCTGCCGAGGCGTTGCTCGACGGCGCCCTGTCGGCGTTCCTGGCCCCGATCTCGTCCGGCGAAGCAGATGCCCGGCCGGAGGCGCGGCAGGTCGCCGCGGTCGCGGAGATACGTTCGCGAAGGTCGGCAGAGCCGCCCAGGCCGGCGGAGGCCCGCGAGCTCAGCGACGACGAGCTCGAACACCTTGCGGCGGCCGGCCTTCAAGATGGCTCCTTCCCAGACTCCCAGGAGGGCTCATCGTGAGCCCGGACTCGGGCCCATCAGAACGGAGGACTCGATGAGCCGCTTCGCGGTGTTGCGACCCGACTGGCTGCTGCGTGGCTACAGCGATCGCCCCGGGGTGCTCGCCAACTGGCGCACCGGCGAGGCGCGCCCGCTCGCCGCGGCGGGCGCCTACGTGGCCCGCGCCTGTGACGGCCACACCGACTTCAGCTCACCGTTCTTCCTGCCCAAGCACATGGCGACGCTCGACCTCATGCTCGAAGAAGGCCTGGCCGACGAATGCGCCTCCGGCGCCGAACTGGACCCGAGACAGCGTTTTCGGGAGGCGCCGAACCGCTACATCCAGTACACGCAGTGGGCGGTCACCGGGCGCTGCAATCTGCGCTGCCGCCACTGCTACATGGACGGGCCCACGGGTCGCTACGGCGAGCTGTCCAGCGCAGATGCGCTGGCGCTTGTCGATCAGTTCGTGGGCGCCAACGTGCAACGCATCCACCTCACCGGCGGCGAGCCGCTGTTCCGCGCGGACTTCTGGGAGCTGGCCGGCGCCCTGATGGGGCAGCGCATCGCCATCCACCAGATCTCCACGAACGGCGTGCTGCTCGACGACGACGCTCTGCAACGGCTGCGCGACCTCGAGGCCGATCCCATCCTGCACTTCAGCCTCGACGGGGTGGGCACGCACGACGTTATGCGCGGCTGCAGCGGCGCCGAGGCAGCGGCCGTGAGCGCAATCCGGCGCGCCGTCGACGCCGGCTTCAGGGTCTCCGTCACCAGCTGCCTCGACGGCGTGACGAGGGACGGCATGCTGCCCGCACTCGATCTGCTGGCCGACGCCGGCGTGCGCTCCTGGCACGTGACCGCCCCTCAGGCGATCGGCTGCTGGACGACGGCGAGCACCGGCCTCTCCCTCGACGAGCAGGCAGCAGTGTGCGAACCGATCCTGCATCGATGGCTCACCCTGGGCCGCCCCATGCTCGTGACCTTGTGCGGCATCTACTCCGGTGCGCCCGGCGAGTACGTGCCGCCGCAGGAGCCGCTGCATCGCTGCACGCCCGACGACCTCCACTGCGGGGCGCTGTTCGACGACACCGCCTACGTGCTGCCGAACGGACGGCTGATCCCGTGCCCGCGCTTCATCGG
>JBAXRL010000248.1:0-4903 GCA_037131205.1 Actinomycetes bacterium
GGCGCGCTCGAGCTCTGCGATGCTGGGGGCGAGGCGCTCGCGCTCTGCGGTGATGACTTGCTGCATGGTTCCTCCTCATGGGATGACTGGACGAAGGCTACGCGCGCCTGGCGGCCGGCGAATCGCCCGGGGGTGGTCAATGCGGGAGGATGCGAGGGGGAGATTGACGAGGGCGCGCCTACCCCGGCCGGGGGAGCCGCGGTCGGTGGGGGTAGAGGCCGGCGGGCGGCGCTGGGGCCTGCGGCCTCGCCGCCCGCCGCCGGCCGTACCCCCGCCGAGGTAGTGCTAGAAGCGCACGGCGGCGAGGAAGTCGTCGGCCACGCGGCGGAAACCCGGCGCGTACATGCACATTGCAGGATGGTCGGCGGCGTTCGCGTGCCAGCAGCGGCAATCGGGGAGCTGCTCCGCCAAAGCTGCCTGCCGAGCGTCGAGGAAGGGGAGCAAGGGATCGGCCGGGCTGCCCGTGAGCAGCACCGGGCAGCCGATCTGCGCGAGCTGTCCGGCAAAGGGGTCCCAGCCGCCGGCCGCGGCCAGGCGCAGATGAAAGGCGCTGTCGGCGGCCACGACTGCCTCCCAGTCGGGGCCGTGGGCGGCTTGCCAGAATCCGCGCAGCCTCCTGTTGGCGAGGCGCTGGCCAAGGGAGAGGACTCCCCGGCCGAGGACGATGTCGAGGAGCTCCGCATCCGCCCTCTCCCTCTGACGGGCCATGCCGTGCGTGGCGGGGTCGCGCTCGTGCACGACCCTCTCGAGATCCTCGGCCGTCAGGCGCTCGACGCAGCCGTCGGCGACCACGCCGGCGACTCGCTCCGGATCCCATAGCGCCGTGAGCAGCGCGACGCAGCCGCTGCCGCGCGTGCCCATCACGGCGTAGCGCGCGGCGCCGAGGTGGGCGGCGAGAGCCGCCGCCTGAGCGGCGCCGTCCTCCCACCAGTCCGCCGGCCAGGTGGGCAGACGGTCCGACCCGCCGGTCCCGAGAAAGTCGAGGGCGGCGACGCGGAAGCGCCGCCCGAAGTGCTCGAGCTCGGCCGAATAACTGGCCGACGAGGCCGTGTTGCCGGGGAGGAGCACGAGGAGCGGCCTGCCGGGCTCACCGGCTTCCCGATAGAAGAGCCGATACCCGTTCCACGCTACGTAAGGCACGCCGCTCCCTCCGCGCGCTCGCGGATTCCGCGCATCATGCGCTCCTCCATGAGGAAGTGCACGGGTTCGAGGAGCAGCGGTCGGGCGAGTCGCGCGGCAAGCGTGTCCGCCCAAGCGGCCCGGCAACGGATGATGAGCCGCGTCGTGTGCTCATTCACCGGGTCCAGAACGAACGCCCAGCAGAATGCCAGCTCGCCCTTGAAGAAGCTGCCCGGCGCCTGCGGCGGCTCGCCGGGCGCGCCGCTCAGGATGACAAAGGCGCGCTCCGCCTCGAGCACGGCGATGGTCATCTTCATGGATTCGTCCGGGTCGAGGGTCACGTAGTCCTCGCCGACGTGGAGATCCTGCCACTCGGGGCGGATGGCGGCGGCGCTGTGGATGTCCAGGCCCATCAGGTTCTCGAGGACGTCGTAGGTGTAGAAGCCGCCGCGGTTCTGGCCGAGCTGGACGAGCCACGGCCACACGGCGGCGGCCGGCGCCCTCACGGTGATGGCGCGCGTCGTCACGTACAGGGGGTTCGCCACGAGGTCGTCGCCCGGCAGCGGCCGGACGACCTCGTCGCAGGTCGCGCCCCAGGCTAACGTGCGCGGGCGTAGCGCCGTCCAGGCGCCCACCCCCGCCGCCGCCGCGCCGGCGCCCACGAGCATCATCGTGCGGAGTCCGTGCTTCATGGTCAGCCTCCCGTGTCCGTCGCGGCCGTCTCGCCGCGCTCGATCTCTTCTATGACTGCCGCAAACGACGCGGCCACCACCACGGCGCCCGCGTCGGTGAAATGGACGCCGTCGCTGGTGAACGGCCCGCCGCCGGCGGCCGCGGCGAAGGCGGGGCGCAGGTCCAGCGCGATTGCGTCGTCTCGCGCGTCGGACAGCCGGGCGATGACGTCGCCGAGCTCGTCGGCGCGCTCCTGCCAGATGGAACCGTCCGCCTCCAGGACTATCGGCCGCACGCACACGAGGCGTGAGGCCCGCGCGGCCGTCCACTCCACGAGCTTCTCGTAGTCGCCACGGGTGCGCGTCAGTCGCTCCGCCGGGCCCCAGCCGTGCCCGGCCCCATCGCCGACCGCGTCCCAGGCGCCCATCACCGCGTCGTTGACTCCGACCCAGATGAATGCCAGGTCGACCGGATCCAAGCCGCGGTGCGCCACGCGGCGCAGCAGGTCGGCGACGGTGTCGCCGGCGCGCCCCAGATTCAGCAGCTCGTGCCGCGGCAGCCGCGTCTGCAGCAGCGGGAAGTAGGCGGCGCCGGGCCAGCCCTCTGTGAGACTGTCGCCGAGGAATGCGATCTGCATGAGAGGAGTCTACGTCCAAGGGCGTCGCGGTGTACGCTTCCGCTGGGCTCCGGAGCGCGGCGCCCGGCCAACGCTGATGAACGAACGCTACCGTCATAGGCAGGTCGGATGGACGTTGATCGTCCTCGCGGTCGCCGTCGTGCTGGCGGAGCTCACCATCGTGGCGTTCAGCGCCCCCCAGAGCACGTTGGCTCTGGCGCTCGCCGGCGCGCTCGTCGCCGTCGTGGCCGTGGTGCTGGGGCTGTTCGCGACCCTCACCGTGGTGGTGGACGACCGCACGGTGAGCCTCTCGTTCGGCCTCGGCTCGCTGCGCCGCGAGGTCGTGCTCGCCGACGTCAACGCCGCCCGCAAGGTCCGTGATCACTGGTATGACGGCTGGGGCGTGCGCATCATCCCTCGAGGCCGCCTCTACAACGTAGGCGGGCTCGACGCTGTGGAGCTGGAGATGGAAAACGGCCGCGTGGTCCGCATCGGGACGGATCAGCCCGACGCGTTGCTCGCGGCCATCAACGCGGCACTGACGGACCACCACCTCCCGACATGAGCCCGGCGCACCATACCTGCGACGACGCGCGGGGCGTGCCTGCCCCGGGCGCCGCCGATGTTCTCGTCACCCGCGTGGTGCTTCACGGCCTGCTCGGCGGGGCGTATCGCCGCTTCGTGGACCGGATGGGCCTGCGCGGCGACGAGCGCGTGCTCGACTACGGCAGCGGCAGCGGGGCCGCCGCCCGCTACATCGCGAAGCGCCTCAGGGCGGGCGGCGGACGTCTGACCTGCGTGGACATCTCGCCGCGCTGGCAGCGCGCCCTTCGCCGCACGCTGCGCGGGTACGAGGATGTGGACTACGCGCTCGGCGACGTGCGTGCGCTCGGCCTTCCGGACGCGAGCTTCGATATCGTCCTCGTCCACTGGATGCTGCACGACGTACCGGTCGCCGACCGGCCGTCTGTCCTTGCCGTCCTGGCGCGTCTTCTGCGACCCGGCGGGCGCCTGTTCATCCGCGAGCCGGCCGGCCCCGGAGAAGGCGCCGCCGCGGCCGTGCGTAGCTTGTTGAGCGGCGCCGGACTGAGCGAGCTGCGCGGCGTCGAGAGCTCGGCGTTCTTCCTCGGTCCCAACTACAGCGGAGTGTGGGGAAGGTCGGAGGACTGAATCCGTTCTCCGGGCGGCACGGCCAAGCCATCCGGCAGCCGGCGCGCCTCCCCCATTCCGGCGGCCTGAAGAAGCCCGCCTCGCGCGGTGTCGCCACGCCCACCTCCGGTCCGCCGGGAGCATAGCGCACGGTCGGCGCGGCGACGGAATAGAATGGCCTCGACCACGAGGAGGCGTCATGAGAGGCGACACGCAGTTGCTCAGCGCGCGTTCGGTGCGCTGGATCGATATCGGCGTCATCGTGTGGGTCGTGGTGTGGGTGGCGCTCGGGGTGCTCATCTGGCACGACATCCGCGCCCAGTCGCAGCTCAGCGCGGACGTCATCAAGATCGGCACGGCCGTCAAGGATACAGGGCAAGCTCTCAGCGTCGTGGGTGGTCTGCCGCTGATCGGCGGTAGTATCGGCGACTTCGCCGCGAAGATCGAGAAGATGGGCGCCGAGGTCACGGCGAGCGGCCAGGAAAGCAGCGCGGGCATCGAGCGCATCGCCGTGATCGCCGGGCTGGGGGTGGGCATCCTGCCGGCCGCCATGATCCTCTTCCTGTACCTCCCTGTGCGGGTGCGCTGGCGGCGCTGCGTCGGGGCGGTCGCGGACGCGCTGCCCGGCTCCTCCGGCGACCCGGTCTTCGAACAGTACCTGGCGCGGCGCGCCGCGGACACGCTGCCCTGGGACCGCCTGCGGGCGCTCAGCGACGACCCGTGGCGGGCGATCGCGAGCGGCGACTACCGCGACTTGGCCGACGCCGAGCTCGCGCGGCTGGGGTTGCGCCGGCCGTAGCGGGCCGCGCGCGGCGCCGGCCGCACGAGGCCGGCCTCGGAAAGCCGCCTGCGGCGGCCGGCCCCTCACTTCACCGTCAGCGTGTTGCTCCCCAGCGGCGTCTGGGCGGCGTTGCCGGCCAGGTCGCGGGCATCGACGGTGAACCGGTAACTGCCGCGCGCGAGCTTGCACGTGAAACGCGCGCGGCTCTCCTCGCCGGTCGGCTGCAGACCAAGGGCCAGCGTCTTCCTGACCGTGCCGCCCGGCGTGGCGATGGTGATCGTCACCGTGGCGCCGGCGCTCTGGTCGTCGGTGACCATGTAGTACAGCGTGGCCGTCTTGCCCTTGCGCACGCTCGCCGCGCGAGGCGCGACTGTCTGCGGGCCGAGCGTGTCGCCACCGGCGTTGCCCTTCCACGTGTTGTAGGCGTAGTTGAGCAGCGGCAGCAGCTCCGCCGTGGCCTTCTGGTCGCCGGCGGCGTTCGGGTGGTCGTCGCCGCCGCTGGGGTACATGAGGTGGTCGACGCCGTCGTCGGTCTTGTGCTGGACGGCGCCGTTCCAGACGCGGTG
>JBAXRL010000249.1:0-4901 GCA_037131205.1 Actinomycetes bacterium
CGAGGCGAAGCAGAGCAAGCTCCTGACGCTCCTCGAGGGCTATCGCCGTGGCCCGAACCGGCAGCCCTTCACGGCTCGGTTCCGCGCGCTCGAACCGGACGGCATGGAGATGGTGTACGACGTCACCGAGCCGCTCACCCATTCGTTCGTGGCCAACGGACTCGTCATCCACAACTGCGGCGAGCAGCCCCTGCTCCCCTACGAGAGCTGCAACCTGGGCTCCATCAACCTCAGCAGGGTCGTGCCCGACGGCCACATCGACTACGGCGCCCTGGGCCGCATCGTGCGCACCGCCGTGCGCTTTCTCGACGACGTCATCGACGTCAATCGTTACCCGCTGCCGCAGATCGAAGAGATGACCAAGGGCAACCGCAAGATCGGTCTCGGGGTCATGGGCTTCGCCGACATGCTGCTGCGCCTCCAGGCGCCCTACGACTCCGCGGAGGCCTGCAAGATCGCCGGCGATGTCATGAGCTTCATCCAGGGCGAGGCCCGCGCGACCAGCGAAGATCTGGCCCGCGAGCGCGGCGTGTTTCCCAACTTCGAGGGCTCCATCTTCGACAGCCCCGCGGGCGCCCGCGTGCGCAACGCCACCGTCACCACCATCGCGCCCACGGGCACCATCAGCATCATCGCCGGCTGCTCGAGCGGCATCGAGCCGCTGTTCGCCATCAGTTACGTGCGCGCCAACGTGCTCGACGACGACCGCATGGTCGAGGGCCATCCCTACTTCGAGCAGGTCGCGCGCGAGCGCGGTTTCTTCAGCGACGATCTCATGAAGCAGATCGCCGGCGTGGGCTCCGTGCGCCACCTCGACGGCGTCCCCGCCGACGTGAGGCGGGTCTTCGCCACCGCCCACGACATCACCCCGGAGTGGCACGTCAAGCTGCAGGCCGCCTTCCAGAAGAGCACCGACAACGCCGTCTCCAAGACGGTCAACTTCCCCAACGAGGCCACCAGCGACGACGTCGAGAACGTCTATCTGCTGGCCTACCGCAGCGGCTGCAAGGGCGTCACCACCTACCGCGACGGCAGCCGCGACGAGCAGGTGCTCAACGTCGGGCAGAGCAAGAAGAAGCGCGAGCGCGACCCGGCGGCGGGAGGCATCGCCACCACGCGGCCCTCGCGCCCGCAGCTTCTCAGCGGCGAGACGCAGCGCATGGACACGGGCTGCGGCAAGCTGTTCGTCATCATGAACGACGACGAGCTGGGCGCCCGCGAGGTCTTCGCCAACATGGGCAAGGCCGGCGGCTGCGCCTCGAGCAACACCGAGGCGCTCGGCCGGCTCATCTCCCTCGCTCTCAAGAAGGGCGCCTCGGCCGGCGAGATCGTGGAGCAGCTCAAGGGCATCCGCTGCCACGTGCCCTACGGCCTCGGCCCCAACTCCACGCTGAGCTGCGCCGACGCCATCGGCAAGGCGCTCGAGCGGCGCTACGTGGTCGGCGCCGCCGCGACCACGGTCGGCGCGTCGCAGCCACAGCTCGCGTTCCCTCAGGTGGCGCAGGGCGCCTGCCCCGAGTGCGGCGGCGACATGCGGCACGAGGGCGGCTGCGCGGTGTGCAACGATCCGGGATGCGCCTTCAGCAAGTGCAGCTGAGGCGGCGGCGCGAGCCGCCGCGGCCGCTCGCGCCGCCCGCCGGCTACGCAAGACAGCCGCCCTCCCGCATCTTGCATCGGCGGTTGGTCGGCAAGCTGGGGTTCTCTGACGCCGCCGTGTCTTCTCGCCGTCCCAAGCCCGTGTTAGCCTTGACTGGCCCGTCATGGTAGTGGCGGGCTCTGTTCCGATCTTGCCTGGCGAATGCGGGCCGGCGCTCAGGCGCGAGGCCGGGACTCGGGGGGTCGGCCGACATGAGGGTGCAGCCTTGACGTCATCTGTAGAGCAAGCCAGGAAGCTGCTCTCCAGGGACACTGCGGCCGAAAGAAAATCGCGTCTCGGCCAGTTCCTCACGCCCGCGAGCACTGCCCGCTTCATGGCCGACCTGTTCACTCAGGCCGACAGCCGCCACTGTCGCCTGCTTGACCCGGGCGCGGGGATCGGCTCACTGGCGAGCGCGTTTGTGGAGCGTTGCGGCTCATCAGGTCTGGACTTTGAGACCATAGTCGTGACCGCCTACGAAGTAGACGCACGGCTTCATCGAGAGCTTGAGAAGACTCTTGCAGCTTGCGCGGAGACGGCCCCGCTGACCTTCGAGATCCTCGGCGCGGACTTCATTGAAGACGTTGTAGACCGGATTCCACTCTTCGTTGGGCAGGGGTACACGCACGCGATTCTCAACCCGCCGTACAAGAAGATTCGCAACGGCTCCCACCATCGCCTGCTGCTACGTCGGGTCGGAATCGAAACGGTCAACCTGTACACGGCCTTCGTGGCGTTGACGTTGGAGCTGTTGGCGCCAGGCGGCGAGGTTGTGGCGATTGTGCCGCGCAGCTTCTGCAACGGCCCTTACTATCGGCCGTTTCGCGAGTTCCTTCTGCGGCGAGCCGCCATTGTGCACTTGCACTTGTTCGAGTCGCGGACCAGTGCGTTCAAGGACGACGGCGTACTGCAAGAGAACGTCATCATCATGCTCAAGCGTGACGGCGACCAAGGCGACGTCACGGTCACCACTTCGAGCGATGACAGCTTCAGCGACTTAGCGACGTACACCCACCCGTTTGTCCACATCGTGCCGCCTGGCAACCCGGAGCGCTTCATCCACATTCCTACGGCTCCAGAGCGCACTTGCCGGTCTGCGAACGTACGCCACTCGTTGAAGGAGATCGGCCTTGGAGTGTCCACAGGCCCAGTGGTCGATTTCCGGCTAAGAGGGCATCTGTGCGACATGCCAGAGCCCGGAACCGTGCCGCTCCTGTATCCCGGTCACCTCGGTGGCCACAAGGTGGAGTGGCCCAAAGCAGGCTTGAAGAAGCCGAACGCCATTCGCCGCAACGCCGAGACGGAGAAGTGGCTCTATCCGGGCGGGTTCTACTGCGTGGTGCGGCGTTTCTCTTCAAAGGAGGAGCGGCGACGGATTGTGCCAACCGTCGTGGAGCCGGACCGTTTGGCGGGCGCCGACATGCTCGGGTTCGAGAACCACCTGAACGTGTTTCACGAGTGCAGACGCGGCCTCCCCGAGGAGCTTGCTCGTGGCCTTGCCATGTACCTTCGATCAAGCGCGGTCGACGAGGACTTCCGCAAGTTCAGCGGCCATACACAAGTCAACGCGACCGACCTGCGGCTGATGAGGTATCCGAGCCGCTCGGCTCTTGTCGCGCTGGGAAAGTGGGCCATGTCTCACGGCGAGCCGACGCAGGCCGTGATTGATGAACTGGTGAACGACGTGACCGCATGACGGCCAACGAGCACCCACATGTCGCCGAGGCGCTTCACCTTCTCACCAGGTTGGGCCTACCTCGCGCACAGCAGAACGAGCGCTCCGCACTTTGTCTTCTGGCCCTTCTCAATCTCACGCCTGACAAGGCGTGGTCGCGTGGAGAGAGTCCGCTCATCGGGATCACTCCCATCATGGACTGGGCGCGCGAGCACTACCAGAAGAACTACGCTCCCAACACCCGTGAGACCGTGCGCCGCCAAACCATGCACCAGTTCGTCGACGCTGGGATCGCGCTCTACAACCCGGACCAGCCCGACCGCCCCGTGAACAGCCCAGGAGCGGTATACCAAATTGAGCCTGTCATGCTCGCGCTGCTTCGTGGCTACCGGCGATGAGCTCAGTCGCCTCTTTGCCGAGTCGAGGGCCGGGCTGGTTTACGTCACGGCCTTCCCAGACCGCGCGACGATGAGCCGGTACTTGCGCGAGATCGCGTGGGGGACCGAGGTATGGGTCGCGGATGCGCCGTCCCACCTCGTCCATTTCAACGGAGCCCGCTTCTTGGGGCCGTACCCCAAGGACTGATCCAACGACACGAGCCACCCCGACGGCCGCCGCGCCACACGAAACAGGAGGGACCATGCCGGCGCCATCCCCCAGGATCGATGACTACTACGTGCGCTACCTCGGCGGGCCGCATCGCGACTGGGGGGAATGCCGTTGCTTCGGTTTCGTGTCAGGGGATGGGCCGCGGGTTCGCAGCAATATGCGCCTCTTGGAGCCGGGCGTTCGTATCTGGGTCTACGCGCCCAAATACGAGGCGAAACACGGATATGTGGGCGTCGGCATCGTGAGCTCGAGCGCGGTCCCCCTGGTCGAATTCGAAGTCCGCGATGAGAACGGGGAGCTCAAGCGCGTAGTCGACCTGCCGACCAGGATTTCCGGTCGCGCCATCCATGCGCTTTCCCCGCGCAAGGCCGAACACGTTATCGGCGTCACATGGGAGAAGACGGTTGACGTGGCTGACGCCGTCTTCGAAAGAGGATTCTTCACTCGTGACCATCCCCTTCCGTTCGGCTCCGCGTTCGGCCTTCGAATGGACGGCCGCGAGAAGGCGGACATGGCGCGCCGCGCGCGCACCCGTGGACTTCACGCGCCGCGGCCGCCGGGGCTGCAGGATCCGCCGGGCGGGGTAGTGCGAATCGGTAAGATAAGGAATGGCCCTTTCCTTATCTTACCGATACGCGACATGCCGCCGGGGCGGGTAGTACTGTGAGGGAAGATAAGGAATTCCGGCGAATCCTTATCTTCCCTCCGGCGATCGAGCCTGCGGAGGGCCGTACGCGGCCCGACAGTTAAGGAATCCTTGTCTTCCCTTTTCGTACTACCCCGCGCCGGAGCCGCTGGGTCGCCGCGGTCGCCGGGGTCGCCGCGGTCGCCGCGGCCGCCTGCGCGCCCGCCGGGCGCCCCATTCGTGGATCACCGGCGCCTGAGCGACGGGGATGGTCAGGTCTTCACTAACCAGAGCTTCGTCTGTAAGGGCCTATCCCGCCAGGGATGTGCGTGCGGGGCGTTCGTGGACCGAGCGGG
>JBAXRL010000250.1:0-4894 GCA_037131205.1 Actinomycetes bacterium
ACCTGATCTGCAACGCCGACGAGGGCGACCCCGGCGCCTTCATGGACCGCGCCGTGCTGGAGAGCGATCCCTTCCGCGTCATCGAAGGCATGCTCATCGGCGCCTACGCGAGCGGCGCGACCAAGGGTTACGTGTACTGCCGCGCCGAGTACCCTCTAGCCATCGAGCGCCTGCGCGAGGCGATCTTCCAGTGCCGAGCAGCTGGTCTGCTGGGCAAGAACATCCTCGGCAGCCTCATCGACTTCGACATCACGATCAAGCAGGGCGCCGGCGCGTTTGTGTGCGGCGAGGAGACCGCCATCCTGGCGAGCATCGAGGGCGGGCGCGGCATGCCGCGCCCTCGCCCGCCCTACCCGGCGGTCGCCGGCCTGCACGGCAAGCCCACGGTGCTGAACAACGTGGAGACGCTGGCCAACGTGCCGCCGCTCGTGGCTCGCGGCGCCGCCTGGTACAACGCTCTGGGGATCGGCGCCGCGGCCGGCACCAAGGTCTTCGCGCTCAGCGGCCGCGTGCGCAACACGGGCCTCGTCGAGGTGCCGGTCGGCGTCCCGCTGCGCGAGATCGTCTACGACATCGGCGGCGGGGCTCCGGCCGGTCACCAGATCAAGGCCGTCCAGATCGGCGGCCCCAGCGGCGGCTGCATCCCCGACGAGCTGCTGGACGTGTCCACCGACTACGGCACGCTGCAGGAGCTGGGCGCGATGATGGGCTCCGGCGGCATGGTCGTGATGGACGAGCGCACCTGCATGGTCGACGTGGCCAAGTTCTTCATGGAGTTCATCCGCGCCGAGAGCTGCGGCAAGTGCACTCCCTGCCGGGAGGGCACGACGCGCATGCACGAGATCCTCGTGGAGCTCACGGAGCGGCCCATCGGCGAGCAGATGCGGCGCCTCGAGCGCTTTCGCGGCGTCCTGCACCTCGAGGAGCTCGCCGAGACCGTCAAGGAGACGTCGCTATGCGGCCTCGGCCAGTCGGCCGCCAACCCCGTGCTCAGCACGTTGCGCTTCTTCCGCGACGAGTACGAGGCTCACATCATGGAGAGCCGCTGCCCCGCGGGCGTATGCCAGGGGCTGAGGATCTACGACATCGACCCGGGGCTCTGCACGGGCTGCACGCTGTGCGCCAGGAACTGCCCCAGCGACGCTATTCTCGGCAAGCGCAAGTTCGCGCACGCCATCATCGTCGACCGCTGCAGTGGCTGCGGGGCCTGCGCCGACGCCTGCCCCAAACAGGCCGTGCTGGCCGTCGCCTGAGAGGAACCATCATGAGTATCACCATCAATGGCAAGGAGATCGAGGTCACGGCGGGCGAGACGGTCCTGAAGGCCGCCCGCCGCGCCGGCATCGAGATCCCTCATCTGTGCTCTCTCGACTGGGCGCCGTCCCCGTCGGCCTCGTGCCGCCTCTGCGTCGTCGAGGTCGAGGGCGCGCCGCGCCTGCAGACGAGCTGTACCCTCGAGGCGCGCGACGGCATGAGCGTGCGCACCCACACGCCGCGCCTCCTCAAGGCGCGGCGCGCCATCCTCGAGCTCCTGATCGCCAGCCACCCCCAGGACTGCCTGACGTGCGTGCGCGCCGGCGGCTGCGAACTGGCTGACCTGGCCGGCGACCTCGGGGTGCGCGAGCGCCGCTACGTGGGCGCCGTCAAAGAGCACGCCATGGACATCTCGTCGCCGGCCCTGTGGCGCGACCCCAACAAGTGCGTGCTGTGCGGGCGCTGCGTCACCATGTGCCACGATGTGCAGGGCGTGGGCGCCATCGACTTCACCGGGCGCGGGTTCCGCACGAAGGTCGCGCCCGGGTTCAGCGTCGGGCTCAACGTGTCCGCCTGCGTGTACTGCGGCCAGTGCGCCCGCGTGTGCCCTACCGGCGCCATCGTGGAGCGCAACCACGTGGACGCCGTCGTGGCCGCGCTGGCCGACCCAGACACGGTCGTGGTCGCTCAAGTGGCACCCGCCGTGCCGGCGACGCTCCTCGAGGGGCACAGCCGCTCGCAGGGCGTGCGCACCATGCTCGAGCGCATGGCCGGCGCCCTCAAACGCGTCGGTTTCGACGCCGTCTTCGATACCGGCTTCGCCGCCGACGTGACCATCATGGAAGAGGCCAGCGAGCTGCTGGACCGTGTCCAGAGCGGCGGCGTGCTGCCGCTGTTCACGAGTTGCTCGCCGGCCTGGGTGCACTGGGTCGAGACGCATCGTCCCGACCTCATTCCGCACCTGAGCACCTGCAAGAGCCCGCAGCAGATGGCCGGCGCCCTCATCAAGGAGATCTACCCGCGGTACGCGGGCCTCGGCGACAAGCGCCTCGTGGTGGTCTCGATCATGCCGTGCACGGCCAAGAAGTTCGAGGCCCAGGACCAGGCCGACGTGGACTACGTGCTCACGACCCGCGAGCTCGACGACCTGTGGGGCCGCTTCGGCATCGATCTGGCGCGCTTCGCGGAGCCGGCGCCGCTGGACCCGCCGTTCGCGGAGGCGAGCGGCGCCGGCCGCCTGTTCGCCGGCAGCGGCGGCGTGATGGAGGCCGCCGTGCGCACGGCTCACAAGCTGGTCGCCGGCACTGAGATCGAAGGCAGCCCGCGGGTCAGCGAGGCGCGCGGCAGCGAGGGCGTGCGGCACTTCACGGTCACGGCGGCGGACGCGCGGCTCAACCTCGCCGTGGTGAACGGTCTGGGGCGGCTGCAGGCGTCGCTCGATGAGCTGCTCGCCGGCGACCCGCCCTTGCACTTCGTCGAAGTCATGAGCTGCCCCGGCGGCTGCATCGGCGGCGGCGGCCAGCCCTACGACACCGACGCGGACGCCGTAAAGGAACGCCTGGAGCGCCTCTACGAAGTGGACAGGCGCTCAGCCGCGCGGCGTTCGCACGAGAACGCGGATGTGCAGGCGCTGTACGAAGACGTGCTCGGCACGCCGCTCAGCGAGGTCTCTCACCGCCTCCTGCACCGCGACTACATGGATCGCAGCCCCGCGGGCGCCGCGGCGGCGGTCTGAGGGGAGCCACCATGAGCGGCGCGATCATCACCACCATCAAGCAGAACTGCCGGCGCTGCTACACGTGCGTGCGCGACTGCCCGGCCAAGGCGATCCGCATCGAGGACGGCCAGGCCTTTGTGGTCGCCGAGCGCTGCATCGCCTGCGGCAACTGCACGCTGGTCTGCTCGCAGAACGCCAAGGCGTACCTCAGCGGCATGGAGAAAGCGCTGTCGCTGCTCGAGGAGGAGGCGCCGGTGGCCGCCCTGCTGGCGCCGTCGTTCCCGGCCGGCTTCGCGGCGCCGGCCGGGCAGGTCGTGGGCGCCTTCAAGGCGGCCGGTTTCGACTACGTCGTCGAGGTCGCGCAGGGCGCCGACCTGGTGAGCGTCGCCTACAAGGAGTACCTGGAGGCGCACCCGACCGGGCTGCACATCGCCACCGCCTGCCCGGCCGTGGCGGAGTACGTGCGCAAATACCACCCCGAGCTGACCGACGCCCTCGTGCCGATCGTCTCGCCGATGATCGCCACCGCGCTGGCCGTCAAGGATCTCTACGGCGCGCACGTGCGCTGCGTGTTTGTGGGGCCGTGCGTGGCCAAGAAGGCGGAGGCTCGCGATCCGGAGCTGCCGCCGGTGATCGACGAAGTGCTGACGCTGCAGGAGGCGCATCGCCTGCTGGCCGAGAAGGGCGTGGACCTGGCCACCGCGGCTGCGGCCGGCTGGGACGCGCCGGCCGCCGGCGGGGCGCGGGTCTTCCCGCTGCCCGGCGGCCTGCTCGAGAGCGCCGGCCTGGACCGCGGCATCCTCGACCCCGACGTCCTGGTCGTCAGCGGCCACAGCGAGACCGTCGAGGTGCTGGACAGTCTGGAAACGGCCGAGACCGGCAGGACCCTGCTGGTCGAAGCGCTCATGTGCAAGGGCTGCTATTGCGGGCCGGGCATCAGCTCCGCCGAGCCCGGCCTGTTGCGCAGGCGTCGCGTCGGCGAGTACGTGGCCGAGAGCCAGAGGCGGGCGCAGGACGAGCCTCCGGCGGCTGACGAGTCCCGCTTCACCGCCCTGGAGCTGTCGCGCACGTACGGCAGCGACGACCAGCGCGACGCCGCCACCAGCGAGGACGAGATCCGCGACATCCTCGCGCACACCAACAAGTTCTTCCCCGAAGACGAGCTCAACTGCGGCGCCTGCGGGTACTCCACCTGCCGCGCCAAGGCGATCGCCGTGCACAGCGGGATGGCCGAGGAGGCCATGTGCCTGCCGTTCATGATCGAGCAGGCGGAGCGCGTGTGCAACGAGCTCAACGTGCCGTGGAGCGACCTGCGCGACGTGCACCGCCACATCATCAACACCGAGAAGCTGGCCAGCATGGGCCAGATGGCCGCCGGAGTCGCGCACGAGCTAAACAACCCGCTGAGCACGATCCTGCTCTACACGCACATCCTGGGGAAGAAGCTCGCGGGCCGCGACGACCTGGACCACGACCTGAAGCTCGTCGCGGAAGAGTCCCAGCGCTGCAAGAAGATCGTCGGCAACCTCCTCGACTTCGCGCGGCAGAGCCGCGTGCACCTGCAGTCGGTCGACGTCGAGGACCTGGTGCGCAAGGCCGTGGACGGCACCGCCTGCACGCTCGAGCCCAGCAACGGCCACGAGGTGAGCCTCGAGATCGACGTCGCCCCCGGCCTGCGCGCCGACCTCGACCGCGACCAGATCACCCAGGTCCTGGTCAACCTGGTCAAGAACGGCGTGGAGGCCATGGAGGGCCGCTCGGGCGTCGTACGCGTGAGCGCCTTTGAGACGCCCGAGCAGAAGCGCCTGCACATCGCCGTGAGCGACCAGGGCGGCGGCATCCCGCAGAGCGCCCGCGACAAGGTGTTTCAGCCGTTCTTCACGACCAAGAGCATCGGCAAGGGCACCGGCCTGGGCCTGCCGA
>JBAXRL010000251.1:0-4893 GCA_037131205.1 Actinomycetes bacterium
CGGTCGTGGAGTCGCGGTACTCGTCGACGTCCGCGAGTTCGAGGCGATGCAGGAACGGCTCGAGCTGCTCGAGGACGTCCGCGTGGCCCAGCAACAGTTCGCTGCCGGCAAGGGCATCCCGCACGAGGAGGCAAAGGCTCGGGTACTCAGCAGGTTCGCGAAGTGAACGTCGAATGGTCGGATCGCGCGCTCAGGAGGATCGACGAGATTGCGGACCACATCGCCATGGATCATCCCGCCGCGGCGGAGAAGTGGCTGATCGAGTTGTTGGCCACCGTCGATCGGCTGTCGGGATTCCCTATGAGCGGGCGTGTGGTGCCGGAGATCGAGGACGACGAGGTCCGCGAGATCATCTATGGCGCGTACCGCGTGTTCTACCAGGTCGGCGACGTCGTCGAGGTGCTCACGGTCCGCCACGGCAGCCAGATGCTGCGCGACGATGAGGTCGGCAGGGAGCGGTCCTGACGACGGGCTCGACCCGCTTGCTCCGCGCCCGCGGGTTTGCCCGCACGCCTCGTGCGCACGGCGCGGAACGCGACCGCCTCTCCGCACCGCGTGAAGCGCGGCCCATGACACGGCGGCGCATCCTTGGATACACTCAGGCCGGCGTTCGTGACCGACGACACAAAGGGGTGGCGACATGAAGATCCGCGTCTTGGCCGTGCTCTCCGTGCTTCTTCTCATGCTCGTCGCTGTGGCGGGCTGCGGAGGCGGCAGTTCGGGCGATGGTTCGGGCGATGGTTCGGGTGGCAGTTCGGGTGGGTCGGACCTCAGTGACACCATCGTTCTGCCCGCGGGGTGGGAGATGCTCGACGCCGTGAGCGTCGCCGACGTGGAGGCGGTCGTCGGCGCCACCGGGTACAAGCCGTGGAGCGAGCCTCTCAGCGACGCGGCCGCGGGCAAGCCCCAAGGCGGCTACGCCACGGATGAGGGGCCCGTCTCGAAGATCAACTTCCTCGTGTACACCAAGAACGGCCAGGCGGAGTACGATCGCGTCGCCGACTTCGTCGAGAACCCGACGCCGGTGACCGGCGATCTGTGGGACCAGGCGATCATCGGCGACCTGCCCGACGCCGGCGAGAAGCTTGTCGCCCTCCTCGTGCGCAGGGGCGACGTGTGCATGCGCATTCTCTGGGATCCCGCGTACTACTCGAAGTGGGATCAAACCGAGCTGGGCGTGAAGCTCGCCACGATGCTCATCGAGAATCTGTACGGGAAGTAAAGTCAGCGGCGGTTTCGCCGACAGGCCGCCGCCGCGTCCCGTACACTGGGCAGGGTTCGCGGCAAGGCACACACATCATGAGGTGACACATGGCTGAGCAAGCCGGCACGCAGCAGGCGGTCAGGCGGCAGGCGCTGCCCGACGAGAGCGGGTTCTTCGGCGAGTACGGCGGGCAGTTTCTGCCGCCGCAGCTCGAGGCGCCGTTCGCCGAGATCGTCAAGGCGTACCACGAGATCGAGAACGACGCGTCGTTCATCGCCGAGCTGCGCTACCTGCGCAAGCACTTCCAGGGGCGGCCGACGCCGGTGTACCACGCGCGCACCCTGTCGCTCGACAACGGCGGCGCGCAGATCTACCTGAAGCGCGAGGATCTCAACCACACCGGCGCGCACAAGCTCAACCACTGCATGGGCGAGGCCCTGCTGGCCAAATACATGGGCAAGAAGAAGGTCATCGCCGAGACCGGCGCCGGCCAGCACGGCGTGGCGCTGGCCACGGCCGCCGCCCACTTCGGCCTCGAGTGCGAGATCCACATGGGCGAGGTCGACATCGTCAAGCAGGCGCCCAACGTGAGCCGCATGCAGCTCCTCGGCGCCACGGTCGTACCCGTATCCCACGGCCTCAAGACCCTCAAGGAGGCCGTCGACTCGGCCTTCGAGGCGTATCTGGCCGACTACGAGAATTCCATCTACTGCATCGGTTCGGTGGTGGGCCCGCATCCCTTCCCGCTCATGGTGCGCGACTTCCAGCGCGTCGTGGGCATCGAGGCGCGCGAGCAGTTCTTTGAGATGACCGGCAACCTCCCCGATGTGGTGGAGGCGTGCGTCGGCGGCGGCTCCAACGCGATCGGCATCTTCTCCGCGTTCCTCGCCGACCCGGTCGAGCTGATCGGCGTCGAGCCGTTGGGCCGCGGCGCGGGCGTCGGCGAGCACGCCGCGACCATGACCTACGGCCGCGAGGGCATCATCCACGGGTTCAAGTGCTACCTGTTGCAGGACGAGGACGGCCAGCCGGCGCCCGTGTACTCCTGCGCCAGCGGGCTGGACTACCCCGGCGTGGGCCCCGAGCACAGCTACCTCAAGGACGCCGGCCGCGTCGAGTACGTCACCTGCACCGACGACGCCTGCCGCGACGCCTTCTTCAAGCTCAGCCGCCGCGAGGGCATCATCCCGGCGCTCGAGAGCGCGCACGCAGTCGCTCACGCGCTCGTGAAGGCCCGCCAGATGAAGACGGGCGCCATCCTCGTCAACCTCAGCGGCCGCGGCGACAAGGACATGGACTACGTCATCGAGCACTGGGGGATCGGGGCGGACGAGGGCTGATCGGGGACCCGGGAGGCCCCGGATCGAGAGGGGGAAGCATGAGAACGACACGTCGCTTCGTGATTCTGTTCGCCCTCGGTCTCCTCGGCGCGCTCATCGCGGGGTGCGGGGCAGGGGGTTCAGGCGACGTGCCGTCTCCTTCGTCCAGCCCGACGCCGGCCGCGTCCACGCTGGCCTCGTCCACGCCGGCAAGCGCAGCCTCGCCGGCCGGCGTCGCCATCCGCTACGAAGGCAACGCCCAGGTCGAGCTGAGCGCGAACGGCGGCGCGCGGGTGCTGATCGATGTGTTTGACCCGGGCGCCCTCTCCGCGCCGCCGACGGCAGACGACGTCCTGCTGACCACGCACACGCACGACGACCACCTGTCGCGCGACTTCCAGAAGGGCTTCCCCGGCCGGCAGCTCTTCGTGACGGAGGGCGCGATCGAAGCGCCGGGGGCGGACGTCGCCATCACCAGCATCGCCTCGGCGCACACGGAGGACGACCCGCTGCTGCCGAAGAACGGCAGCGACTACATCTTCATCATCGACATGGGCGGCTTGCGCATCGCCCACTTCGGCGACATCGGGCAGTCCGCCCTCACGGCCGAGCAACTGCAGGCACTGGGCGACGTGGACATCGCCGTCACCCAGTTCGAGAATTCGTTCAGCCACATGGATGCGATCGACAAGAAGGGCTTCCGCCTCATGGAGCAGGTGAAGCCGCGGCTGATCCTCCAGACGCACACGAGCCCGGCCGCCGTGGAGCACGCCGCGACGCTGTGGCCGCTGCTGTACTCGGAGCGGCCGCAGGTGACGGTGACGGCGGAGCGTCTCCCCGCCGAGACCAGCCTGCTGCTCCTCGGCGACGACGCCGCCTTCTACGCCGGGCTGGTGCTCGCGGAGAAGGTCGATTGGTGACGCGCGGGAGACGATGGCCTGGGGGAGGATCGACGGTCAAGGCGCTGCTGATCGTGGTGGGCGCCCCGCTTCTGCTCATCGCCCTGGCGGGGTGCGGCGGCGCGCCGCCGGGCGGCGCGGCGGCGAGCGCCGGCGACGACGACCTTGCGCGCGGCGACGGCGACGCGATCCTGGGCGCGGCTTTCAGGGATCGCGTTCGCGACCTGCAGGTGCAGGGCAACGGCACAGTCGTGAAGCTGCTCGCCGACGACACCGACGGCGACCGGCACCAGCGTTTCCTCATCCGCCTGGGGTCGGGACAGACGCTGCTCGTGGCGCACAACATCGACGTGGCGCCGCGCGTCGAGGGCCTGGCGGTCCGTGACGCCATTGCCTTCAGCGGGGTCTACGAGTGGAACGCCGAGGGAGGCGCCATCCACTGGACCCACCGCGACCCGGACGGACCGCACGCCGCGGGGTGGCTGCGTCACGACGGAAAGACGTACCAGTAGGCGGGCGACGGGCGGCGCGCACGTTGCCGCGCTCGGCGCGACACAGTAACATCGAATGTTCGCAGCGCACCCGCCCGCTGGGGCGTACACAGAAGGAGAACCCGCATGTACTACGACAAAGACGCCGACCTTTCCCTGATCCAGGCCAAGACCGTGGCCATCATCGGCTTCGGCAGCCAGGGTCACGCCCACGCGCAGAACCTGCGCGACAGCGGCGTGACCGTGGTCGTCAGCGACGTGCCCGGCACGCCCAACGCGGCGCGCGCCGAGAAGGCCGGCTTCGAGGTGCTCAGCGCCGCCGAGGCCACCAAGCGCGCCGACGTCGTCATGATGCTGGTCCCCGACCAGACGCAGGCGATCCTGTACAAGACCGACGTGGGCCCCAACCTCAAGGACGGCGCCACGCTGATGTTCGCGCACGGCTTCAACATCCACTTCGGCCAGATCGTGCCGCCGAAGACGGTGGACGTGAGCATGGTCGCCCCCAAGGGCCCCGGCCACCTCGTGCGTCGTCAATACGAAGAGGGCAAGGGCGTGCCCGTGGTCATCGCCGTGGAGCAGGATGCCAGCGGCCACGCGCAGGCGCAGGCGCTGGCGTATGCCGGCGGCATCGGCGGCCTGCGCGCCGGCGGCCTCGACACGACGTTCGCGGAAGAGACCGAGACCGACCTGTTCGGCGAGCAGGCCGTGCTCTGCGGCGGCGTCACCGAGCTGGTCACGGCCGGTTTCGACACCCTGGTCGAGGCGGGCTACCAGCCCGAGATCGCCTACTTCGAGTGCCTCCACGAGCTCAAGCTCATCGTCGACCTCATGCAGGAGAAGGGCATCGCCGGCATGCGCTACAGCATCAGCGACACCGCCGAGTACGGCGACCTCACGCGCGGCCCGCGGATCATCGACGAGAACGTGCGCGACACCATGCGCGAGCTGCTCGCCGAGATCCAGAGCGGCGAGTTCGC
>JBAXRL010000252.1:0-4827 GCA_037131205.1 Actinomycetes bacterium
CGCCGCGGCCGCCGGCCGGGCGCACGCCGCGGCCGCCGGCCGGGCGCCCCATTCGTGGCTGACCGGCGCCTGAGCGACGGGGGTGGTCACGCTTGCCGTTTCGCACTTCCCCGCCGGGCTGCCCGAGGGCATCACCCCTTCGGCGGTCGGCACGCCCCGGCGGACGGGCACATGCCGGCCAGCGGGCACTCGCCGCAGGCCGGCCGCCGGGCGTGGCAGATGCGGCGGCCGTGCCGCACGAAGTCCACGTGCACGGCGTAGATCTGGGCGGCGTCGTCCGGCCCGGCGAGCTCTGTCAGGAGCGGGTGGGCCTGCTCGGCCGTGACCTTGTCGGCGATGGCGCCGAGCCGCCGCGCCACGCGGTGCACGTGCGTGTCCACCGGCATCACGGGCCGCCCCAGAGAGAAGAGCAGGACGCAGGCGGCCGTCTTCGGCCCTACCCCAGGCAGGCCGGTGAGATAGGTCTGGGCGTCGGCGTCGCTCATGCCGTCGAGCACGCCCAGGTCGGGCTCGCCGGCGCCCCCGCTGAGCGCCTCGAGGATCTTCTTGATCCGCGGCGCCTTGGTGCGCGCCAGGCCGCCGAGGGCGATGGCGGCCTCGATGTCGTCGACCTCGGCGTCGCGCGCCGCGCTCCAGTCCGGGAAGCGCGCCTTGAGCGCCGCGAAGCTCCGCTCGGTGTTGACGTCGGCGGTGTTCTGCGAGAGCACGGTGAACACGAGCTCGTCCACCGGCGGGTAGCGCGGCGACAGCACGGGGCGGCCGTACAGATCGTCGAGGACGGCGGCGGCGGCGGCGAGCTGATCCTGCGGAGTCACGGGGTTCACGGGTGCCACCCTATCACCGCGGCTTCGCGCCTCGTCGGCGTGCCGCGCGGCGACGTGCACGCGAGCGCGAGGTGGTAGCCTGACGCCCATGGCAGGCACGCCACCCATCCCAGAGAGCGCGCCGGTGACCGGCTGGCGCTTCTGGATCGACCGGGGCGGCACGTTCACCGATGTGGTGGCGCGTCGCCCCGACGGCACGTTGGCGACGCGCAAGCTGCTGTCCGAGGATCCGGGACGCTACGCGGACGCCGCCGTGCAAGGCGTGCGCGACCTCCTCGATCTGGAGAGCGGAGAGGCGATCCCCGCCGAGCTCATCGCCGAGGTGCGCATGGGCACCACGGTGGCCACCAACGCCCTGCTCGAACGGCGCGGCGAGCCGACCCTGTTCGTGACCACGCGCGGCTTCGGCGACGCGCTGCGCATCGGTTATCAGGATCGCCCCGACATCTTCGCCCTGGACATCCGCCTGCCGGAACCGGTGTACGGGCGCGTGCTCGAGGTCGATGAACGGGTCGGGGCAAACGGGGCCATCGTGCGCGAGCTCGATGAAGAGGGAGCGCGGCGCGGGCTGCGCGAAGCCCGCCGCGCCGGCTACCGGGCGGTGGCCATCGCCCTGATGCACGGCTACCGCTATCCGGTGCATGAGCGGCGCGTGGCGCAGCTGGCGCGCGCCGCCGGCTTCGCCCAGGTGTCTGTGTCGCACGAGATCAGCCCGCTGATGAAGCTCGTGAGCCGCGGTGAGACGACCGTGGTGGACGCCTACCTCTCCCCTATCCTGCGGCGTTACGTGGACGGCGTCGCGCGACAGCTCGGCGGCGCGGGGGCCGCGCCGGACGAGGCGGAGGCGCGGCCCGCCGGAGGGCCGCGGGAGCCGGCGGCGGACGAGCCCGATGCGCGCCCCGCCGTGGCCCTGCGCTTCATGCAGTCGCACGGCGGGCTCACCGACGCGCACCTGTTTCGCGGCAAGGACAGCATCTTGTCGGGGCCGGCGGGCGGCATCGTCGGGGCCGTCGAGACGTGTCGTCGGGCCGGGTTCGAGCGGCTGGTCACCTTCGATATGGGGGGCACCTCGACCGACGTCGCGCACTACGCCGGCGAGTACGAGCGCAGCTACGAGAGCGTGGTCGGCGGCGTGCGCCTGAGGGCGCCGATGCTGCGCATCCACACGGTCGCCGCCGGCGGCGGTTCGCTGTGCGCCTTCGAGGACGGGCGGTACCGGGTCGGCCCGCTCAGCGCCGGCGCCGACCCGGGCCCCGCGTGCTACGGCAAGGGCGGGCCTCTGGCGGTGACCGACTGCAACGTGGTCGTGGGCAAGCTGCAACCGTCGTTCTTCCCGCGCGTGTTCGGGGCGGACGGCGCCGGGAGCATCGACGCGCAGGCGGCGCGCCAGGCGCTCGCGGCCGTGGCCGCGAGCCTGCGCGCCGCCGGCCTCGACCCGCCGGCCTCCGAACAGCTCGCCGACGACTTCATCCGCGTGGCCTGCGACACCATGGCGCGCGCCATCAAGCGCATCTCCACGCAGCGCGGGCACGACGTCACGCGTTCGACGCTGTGCTGCTTCGGGGGCGCCGCAGGACAGCACGCCTGTCTGGTCGCCGACGCCCTGGGCATGGACAGCGTGCTGCTGCACCCGCTGGCCGGCGTGCTCAGCGCCTACGGCATGGGCCTCGCCGACGTGCGCGCCCTGCGCGAGCGCACCGTGGAGGCGCCGCTCGCGGCGGCCGCCCGGGAGGCGGCGAGCGGCGCGCCCGGCGCGGCGGGCGGCAGCGCGAACGAGCTGACGGCCGCCCTGGAGGAGCTTGAGGCGGCGGCCGTCGCGGAGCTCTCGAGCCAGGGGTTCACGGGCGCCCAGATCGAGGTCGAGCGCCGCGCGCACGTCAAGTACCAAGGCACGGATGTCGCGCTCGCGGTGCCGTGGGGCGCAGCCGGCACGATGGCTGCGGCGTTCACGACGCTGCATCTCGGCCGGTACGGGTTCCTGATGCCCGGTCGGACGCTCGTGATCGACGCGCTCGCCGTCGAGGCCGTGGGGCCAGGCGCCGACGTGGGCGACGACGACGGCCCAGCGGCGCGCACGGCTCAGCCCGCACCCGCCGCGTCGCCCGTCGTGCTCGCCCCCCGCGAGCGCGTGCCCGTGTACACTGCCGGCGCCTGGCGCGAGACGCCCGTGTACGAGCGCGCCGCGCTGCCCCGCGGCGCGCGCCTCGCGGGGCCGGCGATCGTCTGCGAGCCCACCAGCACGACCGTGATCGAGCCGGGCTGGCAGGCCGAGGTGCTGGCCGCCGGCGAGCTGCTGCTGCGGCGCCGCTCGCCGGTGGCGCCTCCCTCGGCCGACCCGACGCAGCGCTCGCCGCTGCTGCTCGAGGTGTTCAACAACCTGTTCATGTCGATCGCCGAGCAGATGGGCGCGACGCTCGTCAACACCGCCTGCTCGGTGAACATCAAGGAGCGCCTGGACTTCAGCTGCGCCGTGTTCGACGGACGCGGGGACCTCGTCGCCAACGCCCCGCACCTGCCCGTGCACCTGGGCTCGATGGGCGCCTCTGTGAAGGCCGTCCTCGCACGTCATCACGGAGGCCTCCGCCCCGGAGACGCCTACCTGCTCAACTCGCCCTACGCCGGCGGCACGCACCTCCCCGACCTCACCGTGGTCACACCGGTGTTCGCCGGGGCGGACGCGGGCGGCGCCCGTGGCGGCGCCGCCGAGCCGCCGCCCCTGTTCTTCGTCGCCTCGCGCGCCCACCACGCCGACGTGGGTGGGGTCACGCCCGGGTCGATGCCGCCCGGCAGCCGCCGCATCGAGGAGGAGGGCGTGCTGATCGAGGACTTCCGCCTGGTGGAGGGCGGCGAGCTCCGCGAAGCGCAGGCCGCCGCCCTGCTCTCGGCGGGCCCGCACCCCGTGCGCGACCTCGCGCAGAACCTCGCCGATCTGCGCGCCCAGGTGGCGGCCAACGCGCGCGGCGCGGCCGAGCTGGGGCGCATGATCGCCGAGCTCGGCCTGCCGGTGGTCGCGGCATACATGCAGCACGTGCAGGACAACGCCGAGGAGGCCGTGCGCCGGGTCATCGATCGCCTCGGCGACGGCTCCTTCCGCCAGGAGATGGACGACGGCAGCGTCATCGCTGTCGCGGTCACTGTCGACCGCGCGAAGCGCAGTGCCACAGTCGACTTCACAGGCACGTCGCCGCAGCGGCCCGACAACTTCAACGCGCCGGCGGCCGTGTGCGCGGCCGCCGTGCTCTACGTCTTCCGCACGCTCGTCGACGCCGACATCCCGCTCAACGCCGGCTGCCTCAAGCCGCTGCGCATCGTGGTGCCGCCGGGCTCCATGCTCGACCCGGTCTTCCCCGCCGCGGTCGCGGCCGGCAACGTGGAGACGTCACAGGCCATCACCGCCGCGCTTTTCGGCGCGCTCGCCGTGGTCGCGGCGTCGCAGGGGACGATGAACAACCTGACGTTCGGCGACGAGCGCTACCAGTACTACGAGACGATCTGTGGGGGCGCCGGGGCTGGCCCCACCTGGAATGGCTGCAGCGCCGTACACACGCATATGACCAACTCGCGGCTCACCGACCCGGAGGTGCTGGAATGGCGGTACCCGCTGCGCGTCGATGAGTTCGCGGTGCGCCGCGGCAGCGGCGGGAGCGGCGCGCAGCGCGGCGGGGACGGCGTGGTGCGGCGCCTGCGTTTTCTGGAGGCGCTCACGGCAGCCATCGTCTCGAGCAGCCGCCGGGTACCGCCCTACGGGCTCGCCGGCGGCCTCCCCGGCGCGCTGGGCCGCAACGCGATCGAGCGCGCCGACGGCACGGTGGAGGAGCTGCCCGGCGTAGCCCAGGCAGCGATGAAGCCCGGCGATGTGCTCATCGTCGAGACGCCGGGCGGCGGCGGGTACGGCGCGCCGCCGGCGGAGCCGGGCGGCGTAGAGCGGGCCGAGCCGTGCGGCGGGGGCGGCGCGGAGCCGTCCGCCGCCCTCTGACTCAGCTCACACGTTCTGGGCGCGGCG
>JBAXRL010000253.1:0-4825 GCA_037131205.1 Actinomycetes bacterium
TTGCAGCTCGTCCGCCTGGTCTCGTGGCTCGCGCGTCATGATACGAGTGTACCGTCGGCGCCGAACTGTGGGAAGGTCGGGCCCTCTTCTAAGCTTCGGCGCGCTCCTTGAGCGCGCGAGCCATGAGCTCGAAGCCCTGCTGCGACGCGGTCATCACCTTGCCGAGGAATGGCAGCAGGATGCCACTCACGTCCTCGTGGGTCGTGAAGCGTGAGCGTCCGCCGTCCAGCGGCTCGACGATCAGCGCGTGGCGCCCGTCGAACAAGCCGGGGAGCTTGAATTCGCCCTTCCAGCGGATGAGGCGTCCCGGCTCGAAGTCCAGGACGCGCGGGCGAAAGCTCGCCGGCTTCATGCCCGGCGCCACGATGGTGACGTGCAGGCGCTCGCCGACGCGCGGTACGCCCGCGGCGCGCACGATGAACGGGTTCCACTCGGGGTAGCGCGCGAAGTCGCTGACGACTTGCCACACGCGCTCCGCGGGAGCGTCGATCTCGACGGCTGCGTGAAGGGACTTCATCGGGCCTCCTCGGATCCTCCGCGAGGTAGCTCTACCCACTTCGCCCCGCGGCGGCACATGGATGTTGCGCCGCTCGCTCAGATCGCGCCGCAGCGCCCGCGACTCGAGAGCGCGGCGCGCCGCCGCCGCCAGTCGGGCATGACGGTGGCCACCCGCCGCCAGAACTCGGGCCCGTGGTTGGGCTCGTGCAGGTGCGCCAGCTCGTGTACCACCACGTAGTCGATGGTCTCGGGCGCCTGGAGCACCAGCTCCCAGTGGAAGCTGACGAAGCGCGTGCGGGCCTCGCAGACGCCCCAGCGGCGCTTGCCGAGGTCGCGGACCACGACGCCGGCGGGAGTCGCGCCCACGAGCGGCGCATAGTGGGCGACGCGCGCGCCGATGCGCGCCCGCGCGCGCTCCCTGTACCAGCGCACGAAGGCGGCGCGCGCCTCGCCGTCCAGGCCGCGCGCCAGCTCGAAACGGCCGCGGCGCAGGGCGACCGGGGCGCCGGGAAGCGCCGCGGCATCGACGAGCACGAGTCGGTAGGTGCGGCCGAGGTACGGGAGCCGCTCGCCGTCCACGAATCGCGGAGGCGGTGGGGGAGGGCCGAGCGCCTTGAACTGGGCGAGCTTGCGGCGCACCCACGGGAGCTTGGCGCGCACGGCGCTCTCGAGCTTGCGCGCGGGGACGCCCGCGGGCGCGAGCACACGCAGCCCGCCCTCGCGCGCCACGCTGATGCCGATCGTGCGCCGCCGCCGGCTCCAGCGCACGGCGAAGACCAGGTCGTCGACGGCGAGCGACTCGATGGGGGCGCGCCTCAGCTTCATGCAGGGCATCCTAGCGCATCGGCGCCGGGGGCCGAGCGGCCACGAACGGGCGCGCGCGGGCGGCGCGCAGACCGCGTCGCGGCGAGGAGGCGGCGCACGCACGGACTGCGCGCGCCGGCGGCGCCGATCCGCGGCGGCGTCGCGCCGCCGCGCCCGTCCCCGTACGCCGGAAGGGCGGCCCCGATGGGGCCGCCCTTCGGCGAACTTACAGATGTGGTACGGCGTCAGACCTTACGGACGTTGCTCGCCTGCATCTTGCCGTTCTGGCCCTGAGTGACGTCGAACGAGACCTTCTGGCCCTCGTCGAGGGTCTTGAAGCCCTCGTCCTGGATCTCGCGGAAGTGAACGAAGAGATCGTCCCCATCCTCGCGCGAGATGAAGCCATAGCCCTTGGCCGCGTTGAACCACTTGACGGTACCTTCTGCCATTTCACAATCCTTTATCCGCCCCGGAGGGCTATTAACAAAGCAGCGCGACCATTTGCCACGTACCGCTGACAATGCCGGCGGTAGTGCAAAAGGTCACGCCGCCAACTCTCGAGCCACGGATTGGCTCGTGAGCACAGTGTAGAGCATTTCAAGTCAAAAGTCTCGCGTTTCGGTGAATTGTCTACCCCGCAGCCACGAATGCGACGTTCTCACGCCTGCGAAGACGTGCTACTCGGCCGGCCCTGGGGGCGCGTCGTCGGCGGCGACGACGCTCGTTGCCCTGATCTCCGGGCCGGCCATGCGGATCGACGGGCCTTCGAGTCTGGTGCCCGTGACGATGACGGAGAGACCCTCGAGCTCCTTGAGCTGCTGCGCGAAATCGTCGCCGTTGGCGATGACCGCCACGGTCTTGCCGACGTCGCCCTCGGCCGCCGTGCCGCCAGCGACCACCCAGAAGCCGCCTTCAAGGTCGCGGTGCTCCGCGGTCCCGACCGCCTGCACTGTGCCGTCCTCGAGGTCGTAGAGGCCGGGGGCGATCTTCGTGCCGGTGGCCGGGCCGCCACCGGGAGTGCTCGACGCCGACGGCGCGGGCGGCTCGTCCGCGGCGCCCGCGCCGCAGCCCGCGAGGGCGGCGGGGAGCGTCGCGATGGCGGCGGCGAACACCAGTAGCGTTGCGATGCGTGCGATCATGTCTGCCTCCTCAGCCACATTGTACCCTGCCGCACGGGACGGAGGACGGCGCCGCGGGGTTCACCGGAGGCGGCGTCTGGGGCGGGCGCCGGCGAGCGCGGCGCGGCGAGCGCGCCGCAGCGAGCGCGCCGCTCCCCGGGTCGTCAGGGCCCCCCGCCGCTCGTGGGAGTCGTGCCGCCGCCGCCCGACGCGCCGCCCGACGCGCCGCCCGACGCGCCGCCCGACGCGCCGCCTGACGCGCCGCCCGAACCAGCGGAGGAGGGAGCAGACCCACCGTCGGCCTGAGTCTGCCCGTCGGCGCCGGAGGCGGGCGCGGAGGTCTGCGCGCCGCTGTCCGAAGCGGCGCCACCCGGGGCGCTCGGCGCGCCGGACGAAGAGCCTGCGCCGCGCGCCTTTTCGGCGCGCGCCACAGGCTGCCCCGGGCGCTTGCGCGTTTCACTCCCAGCCTGCCCGGCAGCGCCCACGCCCTGGCCGCCGGCGCGCGCCTGTGTCAGCGCGGGGGTCGGGCCCGTGGGCCTGGTCCCCGCGCGATCCCGCGCGCTGGTCGCCAGGTCATACGTGGCGACAGTGCCTCCGGTGACGACGAGCGCCGCGGCGACCACCACCGCGGCCTTCGCCCCGACAGCGCCCCCAAGCTTGGCGAGCACGCCTGCGATGGGGCCTGCGATGGGGCCTGCGATGGGCAGCGCCGCCGCCGCGTGAGGCAGCGCCGCGAGGGCGACAGGCGCCGCCGAAGCGAGGGCGGCGACGAGCGGCGGCGTCTGGAGCGCCGCGGGTACGGCGAGCGCCGGGAGCAGCGCCGCCAGGCCGAGCGCCGGGAGCGCGCCCTCGGGGGCGACGTCGCGGAAGGCGCGACGGAAGGCGACGCGCGAGCGGTGCAGCAGGACGCGCGCCGTCGCCCGGCTGACACCCATCACGTCGGCGACCTCACCCGTCCCCAGACCGTGAAGATCCCTCAGCACGAGCGCCGTCCTGTAGCGCAGGGTGAGGCTGCCGAGCGCCGCCTCGACCGCGTGGGTCATTTCAGCGGACTCGAATCCGTCACGGCCGGACGCGATCTCCCCCGCGTCATCGAGAGGCGTGGTTGCGCGACCGGTCCGACGGCGTAGGTGATCGTAGCAGGCGTTCACGGTGACCCTGTAGAGCCAGGGCTCAGGATTCCGCATCCCCTGTTCGTCCGGGGGGTGCACGAAAGCGCGCAGGAAGACCTCCTGCGTGATGTCGGCGGCGTCGTCGCGATCGCCGACGATACGGGCCGCAAGGTTGTAGATGCGCGCGTGTGAACCGCTGTAGAGCTGCTCGAACCACTCAGGCTGCGAAGCGCCCGCGGGCATCGCCTCATGGTCGATTGCTGAGGCCGGGGAGAGGTCCACGTCACGCCTTTCGCCGTAAGGTTCATGTGCGCCTGCCTGGTCCATGCTTTGTCGCGGAAGAAGAAGGCGGCGCCGGGCCTGAGCCCGGCGTCGCCTTCTTCGGCTGCCGCGCGTCTGCCTCAGGCGGCCGCTGTCAGGCAGCTGCCGTCGTGCAGATGCAGGCGATCCCGCGCACCCGTGCCGTCCTGCGCACCCGTGCCGTCCTGCGCCCTGGTGCGATCCTGCGCCGCGGCCACGGTGGTCAGGCAGCTGCCGTCCTGCAGCTTCTGGCGATCCTGCGCACCCGTGCCGTCCTGCGCACCCGTGCCGTCCTGCGCCCTGGTGCGATCCTGCGCCGCGGCCACGGTGGTCAGGCAGCTGCCGTCCTGCAGCTTCTGGCGATCCTGCGCACCCGTGCCGTCCTGCGCCCTGGTGCAATCCTGCGCCGCGGTGACCGTGGTGCAGCTCGCGTCCTTGACCCGGTCGCGCTGCATCGTCGCGGCGCCTGCATAGGCGACGCTGGTGATGCCCAGCACGGCGATCGCGGATACGATCAGAGTCTTGGTCTTGAAGAGCTTCATGGTGTCCTCCTGCTGTTCGTTGGTTGCGCTTTGCACTCTCTCTAACGCAGCAGGGCCCCAGGTGTTACACCTCGGATCCACGGAGTGTGTGGCGGGCGCTCCGGCGCACGGCGGGAGGGGTCGCGAGAGGGGTCGCGGGAGAGGCGTCCGGTTCGGCGCTCGCGGGAGGCGCTCGGGATCCTGCTCCTGATGAGTCTCACGATGTCCTTCGGTGCGCTGGTCGATGCGGGCGTCAAGATGATACCGAGCACTTCTGAAGAACCAGTGAAGTGGTTCTGTCGATGCAGTGAATCCCGCCGCATGACCACCCCATTCCGCCGCGTCCGGTTGCGCGTTCAGCCTCCGGATCAACGGCCGCGAGAAGGCGGACATGGCGCGCCGCACTCGCCGGCCGGCACGTGCTCGCCCGCCGCGGCCGCCGAGGCCGCTCGCCCGCCGGACCCGCCGGGGG
>JBAXRL010000254.1:0-4798 GCA_037131205.1 Actinomycetes bacterium
CGCGCGGGCACCACGTGCAGGCGGCCGCCCAGCGCGAGCACATCGAACTCCTGACCGGGCCGCAGCCCGAGCTCGATGCGCACATCCTGGGGGATCACGATCTGGTACTTGCTGGAGAGCGCGACTCTCGTCATGGCCGACCTCGCTGGGGACGTGTGTAGCGCTGTACCACCCAACAGTACTCTCATCGATGCTCCATTCCAATCTATCGATAGACGCTGCGAGCGTATCGACCGCATGACGGCGGGATGCCGAGAGTGGCCGGGACCATCGCGGCCGTGCGATCGCAAAGCTCCACAGTACTCGAGCCGGGGTCTCGGCGGCTATGGGCTGGGGGCCAAGCAGGGGTGACGTTGGGCGATGACGACGGTAGACGTTCGCCTGCGATACATCTGGCGGACGGTGCGAAGGGGCGCCGCGCGGACCTCGTCCACGTGCGGTGAAGGACTTCGTTCTCGGCACCCAGGATCCCGGCCGCGACGGAGGAATCGATGAGCCGGTTCGCTCCTGCAGGAGGATCGGCTCAGCCGGCGTGCGACTGTGGGCCCCTGCTAGAGCTTGCCGCGCTCTCGGAGCAGTCTCTCGTACTTTTCGCGAGAGAGCGGACACTCGACGAGGCTCACAAGCTCGTCACGCTTGAGACCAAGCTGCCGGGCCATCGTCGTCAGGTACTTGGCGCCGCAGCAGGGCTCGCCGTGGCTGATCATCGTGTGGATGCCCGACTTCTTGCCGTTGACGATGAAGTGATAGAAGATGTCGCCGCGATTGACCTCGTCGAACCCTTTGGACGTCAGGCCACGCTGGATGATCCTGGCCTGGATGGAGGTCAAGCAGCTTCCTTGACGCTCGACACGAGGCGGGTGAGTCTGCGCTTGAGGTCCTGAGCCTGCGGAAGAAGAGCGTCGTCGCTCTCGCGGGCGATCTCGTCCCAGAGGAAGGCGAACTCGCTTTCGAAGCGGGCGATCGCATCCTCGCGGCTGGGGGCGCAGCCCAACAGGCCGAGGGATGGACAGTCGTAGCACCACACATGTCGTCGTCGAACTCCAGGGTGACCGTGAGCGCACTCGAGAAATCGAAGCGCCGCCCGTTCCACGCAACGTGGTCTCTGCTGATTCGTGTAGTCATGAAGCTCGCTCCCGTACTCTGTGCCCTGCGCTCGCCATTGCGGGGTAGCTGGGCATGACAAGTGAAGCAAGGTACGGATTAGTTGACGTTGTGATTTCGGCGAGGGTCTGAGCGGGGACGCTGCCGGGGTGCGCCGCCGTGGCCGTCCTCGGCCGGTGGCCGGCGGGTGCATGCGTGAGGGAGGCTGCCGGGAGCCGCGACATCGATTACCGGCGCGTTCAACGCCGGCATGGTCGATCGATGCAGCACATGCAGCAGCCTTACATGACCGCTACCTGTGCGGCTGGCGTACCATTTGAGTGGGCTACTTGTCGGCCGCCGGCAGGCGGGCGCCAAGTGCTTCAGCGGGATGGGCGCCGCGCGGCGGCGTTGTCGCGCCGCCGCCGCCGCGCGCGGCGATCTCAGGAGTCGAAGAGCCGCGCCGACTGCGCTTCGTGCTCGGCGACGGCGGCGCGCCACACCTCGTGCGGGGCGTTCGTCGGCACGCCGAACTCGTCCGCCAGAAGCACGACCGCAGCCTCGAGCGTTGGCCGGTGGCAGGGGACGTGTACGCGGCCGAGGGGCTGCTTTGGCCTCAGCACGCCAGGTTGGCGCAGCGAGGCGACGGTGGACGACCAGCTACTCGGTGAAAACGGGGTCATCCTTGGGCAGCATGGCGCAATATGCGTAGGCCTCGAGCAGCCGGCTGAAATGGCGCCAATCACCGGCGGCGTAGTTGCGGAAGACATCCGCGGGGTCGTGTCCCTCTTCGAGGCTCTTGAAACGGATGAGCTCGACGACCTCGTCGCGGCTCAAGATGTAAGTCTTGGTAGGCAGCATGGAGCACCTCCTCAGCGTGCCTCTCCAGAGTAGCACGTCGCCGGCTGGCGGCAAGGTGGGCATATGGCGGCGGCGGCCGGGCGGCGCGATGCCGCCCGGATCCACGCCGTGCACGCGGGCTTCGTGCGGCACGGCCGCGGCGACTCCGCCGACCCCAGCCGCCCCGGCTGGCGGGGCCGCCCGGCGCGGGGTAGTGCGCAAGGGGAAGCTCGCGGTCCTACCTCCGCCGGCGCTCGCCCGGGGCGGGGGAGCCCCGATGCTCGCCGGGCCGGATGCTCCGCCGCCGGCATCCTGATCCCCAGTCTTCAACCCTGCTACCGCGGCAGCTGGAATCCCTGTGAAGCCCTCTCGTCAGTCCGTCACAAACCCTGCCACGTTCTCACGATTGATCAAGGTGACCGGGCAATCGGGGTAGGCCGCGCGGAATGAGGCCGGGACCTTCATGCGCTTCTCGCACCACTTGATCTCATAGCCGCGCAGCTCTCCGTTCAGCTCTTCCAGATAGTCGATCTCCTGCCCCTGATGACTGCGCCAGAAGTAGGTGTTGGGGAACGACTGCCGGTTGTGGTTGCGCTTCATGCGCTCGGCGATGACGAAGCTCTCCCACAGGCCGCCGACGTCGCCGCGCAGCTCCGGCGGATTGAGGTTGTTGATCACCGCGTTGCGGATCCCTGCATCCACAAAGTAGATCTTGCGGGACCTCTTCAGCTCAGTGCGCAGATTCCTGCTGAACGACCCCAGGCGGAAGATGATGAACGCTTGCTCGAGGATGCGCAGGTAGCTCGCGATCGTCTTCTTGTCGATGCCCACCTGCTGGGCAAGCTCGTTGTAGGAGACCTCGCCGCCTATCTGCAGCGCCACGGACTGCACGAGCCGCTCCAGCGCCTCGGCGTTGCGTATCTGCTGGAAGGCGAGGACGTCCTTGTAGAGATAGCTTCCGGCGATCTCCCGCAGCGCCGCCTCCGCCGTCTCCGGGGCGTTGATCGCCTCGGGGTAGAGACCGTAGATCAGGCAGCGCTCCACGAGGCGCCCGACCTCCAGGGGCGAATACAGCTGGCCGAGCTCTGTCAGCGAGAAGGGATAGAGCCGGAACTCCCGTTTGCGACCGGTGAGCGGCTCCTCTATGCGGCTGGAAAGCTCGAAGGCGGAAGAGCCGGTGGCGATCACCTGCACCTCCGGCGCCGTATCCGTGAGGAGCTTGATGGTGAGGCCGATCGCGGCGACCCGCTGCGCCTCGTCGATGAGGACGAGCTTGTTGGCGCCGATCAGCATCTTCAGCTCCGTCGAGGTCTTGCCCGCAAGCGCCCGGCGGACGTCGGGCTCATCGCAGCTCAGGTAGACGGAGGGCACGGCGGCGGCGTGCTGGAGCGCCATGAGCAGCGTGGTCTTGCCCACCTGCCTGGCGCCGTAGATGATGATCGCCTTCCCTTTGAACAGGGAGCGCTCGATAGCATCCTGAATGGTTCGTCTGATCAACACGATGCCCCCATTCGTGACAATTCGGTGATTACGTTCCCCATTATCATAACTCTTTGGGGAGCACACGTGAACAGCGAATTCGGCATGGCGCGTGGCCGGGATGAGGACGTTGGTGGCCTCGGTGATGGTGATGGGTCGCTCGGCGATCTCCTCCGAGGCGTAGTCCGCCTCGTGAAGCCAGTGGCGCGAGATACCCCCGCCTGGAAGGCTCAGCCTGCGCGACTTGTCCGCGGATCTCTGCCAGGCTGCAACTTCACAGCGCGGATCGAACGGCCATCATCACGAAGTCGACAGCCGGCGCGACGTCGATCCCTTTCTCCTCGGCAGGAGGCGAAGGCCAGCTGCCGGGATGCCGCAGGCTCCGCGTGACGACGCTCACCCTGCCGGAGCCGCGCGAAGCGTGCGCCGCGCACTGACGCATGTGCGCGGCATAGGTTCGGGGCGTGCCGCCACAGCCATCCGCCCCCCGGAAGAAAGACAAACCCCGCCAGTTCGGGCGTGAACCCGGACGGCGGGGAGGATTGATCAGATGCTACCCTCGCTTCATCGGAATGCAACCGCAGGCGAGGGTGACGTCGACAGGGGCGGCCCGGTGACAATGGCGACGCCGCGGCAGGAGGCGCTCCAGCGTGTCGATCATCGTGTTGCCGACGCTGACCCTGTGGAGAAGGCCGCATCCTCGACTTTCTCGTCGAGCACGGCCGTCCGCAGGCTCGGTTGCCGGGGGGAAGATAGGGAAAGGCCGATTCCTGCTTCCTTGAGTGAAGGTCACATGGGCGAGGTCGGGCCTGGCGAATCGACGAATCTCAGGAGTCGAACAGCCGCGCCGACCGCGCTTCGTGCTCGGCGACCGCGGCGCGCCACGCCTTGTGCGGGGCGTTTGTGGGCACGCCGAGCTCGTCGGCCAGTAGCACGACCGCGGCCTCGAGCGTTGGCCGGTGGCAGGGGAAGTGTACGCGGCCGAGGGGCTGCTTTGGCCTCAGCACGTCAGGTTGGCGCAGCGTGCCATCAACGTGGAGGTGGCCGCGCGGCGGGCTCGCCGCAGCGACCTTGGCGCGCGAGTAGTCCGCGCGGAAGACCCACGAATCGTCATCGATGGCGTTCTGGTACTGCCACGTCAGGGCCTGGAATCTCAGCTGCCCGCCTGCGCGCAGGTCGAGGTCCAGCCATGCGACAAGCCGCAGGTACCGCCCGTCCGTGAGCCGGACCGCAGGGCGGCCCCCGGGGTCGTGGCCGCCGGTGAGCGCCCAGACAGTTGAGCTCGCCGCGGGCCGTAGGAGCCGGATCGCAGAGTCCCTGTGCGCCACGGTGAGACGGAAGAGGAGGTTGACGTAGCGCTCGAAGTGAGCGGGCGCCTCGCGGCCGCCCGCCAGGC
>JBAXRL010000255.1:0-4797 GCA_037131205.1 Actinomycetes bacterium
TCCCTCGGCGCCGCGCCCGGAGCCGCGCCCGGACGGCCGCTCGACGCCGCGGCTGAAAAGCCGGCGGGCCGGCCTGCGGCCGGCCCGCCCAGGCCGCCCCGGCCCTACCGCTCGCTGGCCGACTTCGTGGCGCGCACGCGCGTGAGCCGCGAGGTCGCGGAGAACCTCGCGCGGCTCGGCGCCTTCGACGCGCTGGGGGTGCGCCGCGAGGAGCTCGTCGCCCACGTGCCGCTGCTGTACGCCGGCGCAAGGCCGGCGGGGCGCGGCGGAGACGGTCGAAGCCACCGACGCAGAGGCGCGGAGGGCGGGACAGGGGTCGAGGGAGGCTCGCGAGGCGCGTTCTCTGCGTCGAGCGGAGCGAAGCGCCCTCCCGAGGCCCCTGTCCCGCCCGCAGCGCCGGTGCCGTACGACGGCCTCGACCAGCCGCGCCTCGCCCTCGACGAGCAGTTCGCGCCGCTCGCCTTCCTCCCCGACTGGTCGCGGCAGCGGCGCGTCGGCGTCGAGCTCGAGCTGCTGGGCCTCAACGTGAGCGCCCACCCGCTGCGCTTCGTGCGCGACCAGGTCCAGGCGCTGGGGGTCACGCCCATGGCGCGCCTGCCGCAGGCGCCGCACGGCCGCCGCGTGCGCCTCGCCGGCGTGCTCGAGCGCGCCCAGATGCCCTGGATCCGCAGCGGCCACCGCACCATGTTCCTCACCCTCGAGGACGAGACCGAGCTGGGTCAGGTGGTCGTGTTCAACGACGTCTACCTCAAGTACGGGCGCGTGCTCAAAGACGCCGTCTACCTGCTGGTGGAGGGCGAGCTGCAGAACGACGAGGAGCATGGCCTGGCGGTGGTGGCGCACAAGATCATGGACCTCGCGAAGGTGCTGGGAGGCGGCGAGGCGCTGCCCGGCGTGGAGCCGCGCACGCGTCCGGGACGCACAGGATGAGCGGCAGCGCAGCGAGCGCGCGCCGCGCGAGAGCGCTCAGAACACGGCGACCTTGATCACGATCTCGTCGCCCTTGCGTAGTCGCGTCCCGGCGACGGGGTCTTGTTCGACGACGTCGCCGGGAAACGTGCCGAAGCCCCAGACGGAGTCGACGCTGACCACGAAGCCCTCGGCCTCCAGCGTGGCGACGGCGTCGCCGGACGAGAGACCGACCACATCGGGAACGGTCACCATCGGACGCCCGCTGCTCACCCAGAAGGTCACCGTGTCCCCGCGCGTCACGGTCGCGCCGGCGGCGGGTTCCTGACGGTAGATCTCCCCCTTGGGCACATTGCGCGTCGCCGCCTTGCGCTTGCGCCCCGTGAGGGTTTCCCGCTCGAGCAACGCGGTGGCGGTGGCGGGCGTCATCCCGGTGAGGTCCGGGGACGGGATGTGCAGGGGCCCACGGCTCACCCACAGATCGACCTTGACGCCCTCGTCCACTTTGGCGCCCTTGCGGGGACGTTGCCGGGCGACGACGCCGGGGTCGTAGCGGTCCGCCCACACCTCGTGGACGACGGGTTTCAGGCCCTCCTTGCGCAGGGCCGCGACGGCCTCGTCGCGGGTGCGCCCGATCACCCCCGGCACCTTCGTGCCGGGCGCCAGGACCAGCGCGTACACGGCCGAGGCGCCGGCCGCGGCGGCGACGACGACGACGGCCAGGACGATCCAGCGCCACAGGCGCCGACGGCGCGGGCGGGCGGGCGCGGCGGGCCGGGGCTCGCTCACGTAGCGCGTCGCGGCGTCGGCCGTGCGCGTGAGCGCGTCCGCGGCGACCATCGTGGCGGCGGGTTCGGGCGCCGCCGGCGGCGGAGGCGGAGCGGCGGGTTCGGATGCATGCGCCGACGGACGCGGAGCGGCGGCGGGCGCCGCGTGCCCGCCCTCACGCGCCGCGCGCAGCGCGGCGGCGAACTCTTCCGCGCTCTGGTAGCGGTCGGCCGGCTGTTTGCTCAGCGCCTTCATCACGACGGCCGCGCAGGCTTCCGGCACGTCCGGCGCCAGCGAGCGCGGGTTGGGCGCGGCGGCCGACACATGCTGCAGGGCCACGGCCACATCGCTGTCGCCGCGGAAGGGCAGGCGCCCGGTGAGCAGCTCGTAGAGCACCACCCCGAGGCTGTAGAGATCCGAGCGCTCGTCGGCCGAGCGCCCCTGCGCCTGCTCGGGCGACAGGTACGAGGACGTGCCCAGCATCGCCCCGCTGCGCGTCAGCGCCGAGGCGCCCATGCGGGCGATGCCGAAGTCGGCGACCTTGACGCGCCCCGACCCATCGACGAGCACGTTGGCCGACGTCACGTCGCGATGGACGATGTGGCGCTCGTGCGCCGCGCGGAGCGCGTCCAGCACGGCGAGCGCCGTCGCCGCGGCCTCGTCGGGCGCCAGCCGGCCCTTGCGCCGCAAGCGCTGCTTGAGGCTCTCGCCGTCCACGTATTCCATGGCGATGTAGGGCGAGGCGCCGGCCTTGCCGCGGTCGTACACGGCGACGATCGCGGGGTGATTGAGGCTGGCTGCGGCCTGCGCCTCGATGCGGAAGCGTTCGACGAACTCCGCATCGGCGGCGAGGCGTTCCTTGAGCACCTTGATGGCGACCAGCCGGCCGAGCGACTCGTCGCGGGCGAGGTACACATCGGCCATGCCGCCGCTGCCCAGCCGCGAGAGGATGCGGTAGCGACCGTCGAGCGGCGCGGACGAGAGGTCGGCGTGATCGCCGCTGGTGTCGGGGCTCATCGAGGTGATCCACAGGGTCCGGTGGTGTACGACCTGCCGCGCGGCGTCGCTCAGCCCGCCTGTCGCTCGGCGATGATCTGCAACGCCTCGAGCTCGTCCTTCTCGAACCAGAACAGGTCGCAGATGCTGCAGTAGTCGATCTCCACGGCGTGCTCGTAGCTGAAGTGGCGACGCACCATCGTCTTGGCGCACTTCGGGCAGGCGATGAGGGCCACGCCGGGGCGGCCGCGGGCCAGCCGCGCGGCGCGCCGCAACTGGTCGCCGCCGGCGATGAGCAGTTCGGCGAGCCGCCGCTGCTCGGCGCTGAAGGCGACCTCCCGGCGCGCCATGATCCTGCTCACCTCGGCGGGCGACACCAGCCGGCCGCCGCACGAGGCGCAGACCGTGACGCGCAGGCCCTCGTAGTCGGCCTGGCCGAAGCCGGCGCCGCAGCTCGGGCACGTCATGGCGCCGCCGGCCGACGAGCGGGCGGGGGGCGCGACCAGCGTGGCGGCCGCCGGCCCCAGCGTGGCGGTGGCCGGCCCCAGCGTGGCGGCGGCGGTCTCGACGCCGATGCGCCGTGCGCCGCCGCCGGCCGCCGGCGCCGCCGTCCAGTGCTCGCGCTTGTCGAACGTCTCCGCCGCCGTGTCGACCTGCTGCGCGAAGTCCCGCGGCGAGACGTTGGCCAGCGCCAGCAGCACGTTCACACGCTCGTCGATGGGCGGATGCGTGGCGCGCCATCTGCCGAGCAGCCACGGGATGCGCGCCTGGGTGTCGCGGATGCACAGCGGCGCGAGGCCCTCGGGGATGAAGCCGGCGCCGCCGGGGTGCCGACTGATGATGCGCAGCGCCTCCGCAAGGCTCAGCGGATCCCGCGTGTACCGCGCCGCCGCGAGGTCCGCTTGACGCTCGCGCTCGCGGCTCAGCGCCGAATTGGTCACCGACGAGGCGAGCTGCAGCACCCACAACCAGCCGCGCAGCGCGATAGCGACCAGGGCGAACGGCGCGGCCCGCGTACCGCCCGTGGCGAGGGCCGCGTCCTCGAGCCTGTCGCCGAGCTCCGAGTAGATGCCGAAGAGCAGGCACGACACGGTGACGGTGACGTAGTTGCCCGAGAGGATGTGGCCGAGCTCGTGCGCCACCACGCCCTGGAGCTGCTGCCGGGAAAGCCGCGCCAGGGCGCCCTCGGTGACGCCGATCACGCCCTCGCCGTGCAGGTCGCTGAAGGCGAAGGCGTTGAGGCCGAGAGTCCTGACCGTGAAGCACTCGATGCGTGGCCCGCCGGTGGCGATGCGCATCTCCTCGACGATGTTGGCGAGGCGCCGATGGTAGCGGTCGCCGGGGTCAAGAGGCTTGCAGTGCATGGCGCGCAGCAGGCGTCCGCGCGCCCCGAGGCGCGAGCTGTACCAGTAGAGCAGCGCGCCGGCGAGCGCCACGCCGAGAATCAGGCCGATGCCCTTCAGCGTGAAGACCCACGAGAAGGTGTCGACCACGGGGAAGCTCAGAAAGAGGCTGAACGTGACGATGAAGCACGCCACCCACGCGGCCACAAAGATCATGCCGACGAGCAGCGCGAACAGCAGCCACACGCGCCAGCGCTTCTCCCGCTCGATGTCGAAGAGCGTGCGACGCGTGCCTGCGGGGGCGCTCACGACCAGGGACTCTCCTGCTTCACGTTGGTTGACACTATGATGGTGGTTTCAACTGTCGCACCGGTGGCAATATACTTGTTGCACCTTGGAGTCCCCCCTCCACACCTCCATCGTGCTGGTACCCCCCAGTACCACTCTATGGCTCCTTTCACAAGCCCCTCTCCCCGAGGGGCTGCCCGGAAACGGGTGCGGGCGGCGGCGCGCGAGCGCCGCCGTTCTGCGTGCTACGGGCGTTCGTCGGCGGGCAGAAGCCCGCCGGCGAGCACGAAGTTCTCGGTGAGCCCGCGGCAGAACGAGGGATACGCGGGGAGATACTTCTCAGTGTCGGTGTGCAGCTGCTCGATCCAGCCCTTGCCCTGCTCGCGGTGCTCCTGGGCCGCGTCTCTCACCCAGTGAGGCGCCAGGGCGGCATCGACCTCGGGGTGGAACTGCGTCGCCCAGGCCCTCCCGCCGGCGCGGAACGCCTGCACGC
>JBAXRL010000256.1:0-4795 GCA_037131205.1 Actinomycetes bacterium
GACATCCAGAGCACGATCACGCCCGACGAGGGCCGCAACGTGCCCTGGCACTACAACAACGTCGCCGCCGTGAACACCGCCAAGCAGAGCCTCGTGGGCATGGACGGCCTGCGCGAGATGGTCAAGCTCGACCGCGAGGCCCCCGAGCTCAAGGCCAAGGTCCGCGAGATCAAGGAGCGCGCCGTGCTCTTCTTCGAGGCGATGCTCCGCGAGGGCGGCTACTTCGCCGCCGTCGAGCAGGCCTACTTCGTCGACTCCGGCATCTACCCCGAGACCCACGACGACGGCATCGCCCGCAAAGGCGACGGCGGCGTGGCGGCGGGCTCCATCGTCGAACGCGCCGCCGACTACCTGGCGCCCGTCTGCCACCACTTCGGCCTGAATCACCTGCCGGAGGGGTACGGGGACGCGGCGGGGGAGGGCGGCGCGGCCGGCGGGGACGCCGCCCGCAAGCCCTGCGACCTCATCGGCGGCTGCACGCTGTGCGACGCCGAGAAGGTGCCGTTCATCGACGAGCTCGACCCCGAGGACAACGTCAACGTGCGCCTGGCGCAGACCGCCGAGCTGCGCGAGAAGGGCCTCATCAAGCCCGAGGTCCAGTGGGCCGCCGACGGCTGGGTGGTCGTCACGATGTTCCTGCCCGCGGCGCCGCGCGTCGCCGAGTTCGCGGCGCTCGAGCTCGGCAAGGCCATGAACCTGCAGGCCTGCGAGGTCATCAACAAGCAGGTGATGCACCCGGCCGAGGGCACGCTCATCGAGCTCAAGGGCCGGCTGGACGCCGTCGTCGACCCGGCCGATCTCACGATCCCGCCGGAGCCCGTGGTGATGAGCGACGCCGAGATCAAGGCCTTCGTCAGCGAGAAGAAGCTCAAGTGCGTGGCCGCCACCGTAGGCGAGGACGAGCACTCGGTGGGCATGCGCGAGATCATCGACATCAAGCACGGCGGCCTCGAGAAGTGGGGCTTCGCCTGCGAGTATCTGGGCACCTCGGTACCGGTCGAGAAGGTCCTCGACGCGGCTATCGAGCACGCCGCGCAGGTCGTGCTCATCTCGACGATCATCTCGCACGGCGACATGCACCGCGACAACATGCAGAAGCTCGCCGACCTGGCCGTGGAGAAGGGCGTGCGCGACAAGCTGCTGCTCATCAGCGGCGGCACACAGGTCACCGACGAGCTCGCCCGAAGCTGGGGCATGGACGCCGGCTTCGGGCGCGGCGCCAAGGGTATCGGCGTCGCCTCGTTCGTCGTGACGACGATGCGCGAGCGCGGGATGTGACGTGACGCGCTCGCGTGACAACCGGGGGGCGGGGGAGGCCGGCGCCGCCGGTCCCCGCCCGGCGCGGCTCGCGGGCGGGCGCGCGTGAGCGCCCCCCGCCCCGTCGACGCCCTCGTCGCCGAGATCGGCTCGACGACCACCGTGGTCTCGGCCTTCGACGGGCTGCGCGAGTACCCGGCGACGACGCCCCGCCTTGTCGGGCAGGGCGTCGCCGCGACCTCCGTCGCCGACGGCGACGTGACCCTCGGCGTGGACGCCGCCCGGGCGCGGCTCGAGGCGGCGGTGGGGCCGCTGGCGCCGCGCCTGACGCTGGCCACCAGCTCGGCGGCCGGCGGCCTGCGCATGACCGTGCACGGCCTCACGCGGCGCATGACGGCGATGGCCGCCCGCGAGGCCGCGCTGGGGGCCGGCGGCGTCGTCGAATACGTCACCGCCGGCCGCCTCCGCGACCACGACCTGCGCACGATCGACGAGATCACGCCCAACCTCATCCTGCTCGCCGGCGGGGTGGAGGGCGGCGACTGCGACACCGTGCTGTTCAACGCCGCGCGCCTCCGCGAGCTCGCGGCGCGTCCCATCGTCGTGTACGCCGGCAACTCCGCGGTGAGCGGCGAGGCCCGGGAGCTGCTCGAGCGCGCCGGCTTCAGGGTCAGGCTCACCGCCAACGTGTACCCCGGCATCGACGAGCTCGACATCGTGCCGGCGCGGGCCGTGATCCACGACGCCTTCGAGGAGCACATCACGCAGGCCCCCGGCATGGAGCGCATCGGCGAGGTCGTGAGCGGACGCATCCTGCCGACGCCGGGGGCGGTGCTGATCGCCGCCGAGCGGCTCGCCGCCGAGGTCGGGGACCTCGTCGTCATCGATGTCGGCGGCGCCACCACCGACGTACACTCGATCACCGACGGCAGTCCCGAGATCGCGGCGCTCACGATCGAGCCGCAGCCGCACAGCAAGCGCACCGTGGAGGGCGACCTCGGCACCTACGTCAGCGCCAGGCACGTGGTGGAGATGCTGGCCGCGCAGGAGCGCCCGGTCCATCTGCCGCCGCCGCTCCCCACGACGCGCGAAGAGATCGAAGCGGCTCTCACGCTGACGCACTTCGCCGCCGTCACCGGCGTGCAGCGGCACGCCGGGCGGCTGGCTCATCTGTACACGCCGACCGGCCGCCAGACGGTGGCCCGCGGCCGCGACCTCACCGCCTGTCGCCTCGTGATCGGCACCGGCGGGGCACTGACGCGGTTGCCCGGCGGCGCGGCGATCCTCGCCGACACGCGCGGCAAAGGCGGCGGCGAGCGCCTGTTGCCGCCGGCGGACGCGCGCTGCGCCCTCGACGGCGACTACATCTTCGCCTGCTGCGGCGCCCTTTTTGCGCACTTCTCCGCCGACGCTGTGATCGCGCTGATGCGCCGCAGCGCCGGCGTCTGACGCGGCGCAGCCGCGTTCTGCGCCCCGCGGCTCAAGCAGCGCTCCACATCTGTCGATACGGGCAGGTAGTCGGACAGGGAGGGTAGTGATGATGGGGATCGTGGTGATCGGCCTGGCGCTCGTCGTGGCCACCATGCACTTGTTCGTCAGCCGCAAGCCGCGGACCAGCAGGCGGGTGCTCGACCTCTACCTTCTGTACACGCTGGTCGTCGGCGTCGGCGTCGGCTACCTCTTCGCCGGTCTCGGCCACCTGCTGTTCGCCGACCGCATCGCCGAACAGCTCGGCTGGGCGACCGGCAGCCCTTTCCAGATCGAGGTCGGCCTCTACGACGTGGCCTTCGGCGTCCTCGGTATCTGCTGCATCTGGTTCCGCGATCAATGGTGGTACGCGACCGCCCTCGGCATGTCGGTGTTCGCCGTGGGCGCCGCCATCAACCACGTCCGCGACCTCGTGGCGCAGGGCGACAGCTCCGCGCTCAACTCCGCATCCGTGCTCGCCGACCTGCTCGTGCCGGTGCTGCTCGGCGCCCTGTTCGTCGTGCGCCGGCGCCTCGAACGGCGGGCGGCCCTGCGCAACGCCGAGGCCTGAGCCCGGCGCCGCGGCGTCATCCGCGTGGCACGCCGGGTGAACGGTCCGGGGGTGTGCGCCGTTCCTGTCTTTGGATACGGTCGACGCGGACTCGCGAAGCACGCGAGAAGGGAGACGGGACGATGAGCGCACGGTACCTGGCCCTCGGAGTGGTCTTGCTGCTGTTGCCACTGACCGCCTGCGCGGGCACTCGCCCCTGGGAGCCCGCGATGACGTCCGCACCATCCGTGCGGTCCGCCATCGGCGGACTGGTGTTCGCCTACGGCGTGGGCGCGCGAAACGTGCTCGACACCTCGCGAGGAACGTTCACCAAGGACATGATCGTCGGGTCACCGCTCACCGTCCCCATGGAGCTCACCCCCGGCGAGATGGCGCGCATCGCGGACAAGCTCGAAGAGATCGGGTTCTTCTCGTATCCCACCCGCTTCGTCATCCATATGGACCCCCTCGCTGAAGACGGAGTCCAGCTATGCACGCCCTTCGCATCGTACCGTTGTGCGGTCAGGACGAGCGAGGGGACCAAGGTCGTCAAATGGGACGGAATGATCGGTACCGACGATGCTCGCGCCCTCCGTCTGTTCAGTCTGGCCGACCTGATCGAGCGCATCATCAGCGCCAGGCCCGAGTACAAGAGGCTGCCAGAGCCGAGAGGCATGTATATGTAGGGCCGCAGGGCGGGGCGCCGCGCGCCCCGCCCTGGCCGCGTCCGGACCGGATCCGTCAGGATCCGCCCCCCGGTGTCAGCTCTCGTCGTGGTACTTGAACGACACCTTCACCTTGGCGCGATACGCCACGACCTGGTTCTCCTCGAGGCGCAGGTCGAGCTCCACGACCTCGGCCACGCGCACGTCCTCGAGATGGCTCGCGACCTTGTCCACCGCGGTCCTGGCGGCTTCCTCCCAGGACGTCGAGCTGGTGCCGATCACTTCGATGACCTTGTAGACGCTGTCGGACATGACTCCTCCTTCTTGGGGCCTGTGGATCCATACGTCTCATACTCTCGCCAAAACGCTCGCGTGACGAGCGTTTGGTGGCGCTCCCCGCCGCACTGACGCGACACCGCGGCAGCGCGTCGCGAAACCCTCGAAACGCTGGCTTCCGGACCCCGCTGCCGCTACTCTTGGATGGTGGAACCAGCCGTTCGCTCGCCGCCGCCGGCGCGTACCGCCGGCAGGGTCTCGGCGCTCGAAGGCAGGGGTCAGGAGCACTCTGCGATGGGAGGGGTCATGCGTCGTCTTTCGAGAAGCACCGTCATCTGGTCGGCGCTGCTCGCGGCGCTGCTCGTGCTCGCCGCCGCCGCATCTCTGGTGGCGGCGCGCCCCGAACACCGCGCCGCGCCGCTCGGCGCCGAGTCTCCGCGCCACCAGGCCGACGCCGGACTGATGCTCACTCTGGGGTTCGACAGGGTCCCGGGCCTCCCGCCCGGCCTCGTCCCCGCGGCGACAGCCATGCCGGCGCAAGCCGCCGTCCGGGACGCCCGGCCCGCGGCCCGCCCCGCGC
>JBAXRL010000257.1:0-4790 GCA_037131205.1 Actinomycetes bacterium
CTGCCTTACGCGGCATTCTACAGGTGATGGCGGTCGCTGCGGCCAGGATCCGCGCCGCGCCCGTGGACTTCGCGCCGCGCGGCCGCCTGGGCCGCCGGGCGGGGTAGTGCAAATCGGTAAGACAAGGAAGGGCCATTCCTTGTCTCACCGATTCGCGACATGCCGACGCGGCGGGGTGGTCCTGTGAGGGAAGATAAGGAATTCCCGCGGATCCTTGTCTTCCCCTTCAGCACTACCCCCCGACCGGGCGCCGCGCGAGCCTGAGCCTCCCGCGCGGGAGCCGCCGGCGAGCGCCGGGAGGGGTAGTGCCTCGAGGGAAGATAAGGAATTCCGGGCGATCCCTATCTTCCCCTTTCGCACTACCCGCGCGAGAGCCGCCGGGGCCGCCCGCGCGCCCGACGCCCGCCGGAGCCGCAGGGCGTCGGCCGGGCGACGCGACGCTGGCGGGTCGCCCGGCGCGCTGCCGGGCGGAGTTGGCGGCGCTCCTCGGCGGCGCCGAGATCGCGCGGCAGGCGCTTGAGCGCGGCGCGATCTCCGTTGACGGCGATTCGCACGTGGTGCACACTCTGCTCGACCTGCTCGGGCGACTTCGGCCGCTGGTTCGGCGTCGCCATCCAGTAGGTCCGCACAATGCCTCGTCGACACGGAGGTCCATCGTGACCCGTTTCTGTTCTCGCGCTGTGCTGTCGATCGTCGCCGCCGGCCTCTTCGCGCTGGCGTTGCTCGTCGCCTCCGGGTGCTCCTCCGACGCCGACAACAGCAAAGCGCTCGAGGGTAAGGTCTGGAAGGCCACCGAGATCGCGGGAGTGACAACGGTCCTCACCGAGAAGGGCGCCGAGGTCAGCGCCGCGTTCGCCGCCGGCCAACTGTCCGGCTCCGGCGGCGTGAACCGCTACACCGCGACCTACGAGACCCAGGCCGGAGACCTGATCAGGATCTCGCAGCCCGCGGCGACGCTCATGGCAGGCCCGCCGGAGGCGATGGCGCAGGAGCAGGCGTACTTCGCGGCGCTGACCAAGGTGACCAGGTTCGCCGTCACCGCGGACTCGCTGACGCTCATGGACGACCAGGGCGCCACGCTCATCCGCTACGCGGTCGTTCAGCCCACGGCGCTTGAGGGCGCCGCGTGGGATGCTCTGGCGTACAACAACGGCAAGGGCGCTCTGCAGGGGCTGGCCGCGTCGAGCGCCATCAGCGCCACGTTCGGAGCCGACGGCGGCCTGGCCGGCAACGCAGGCGTCAACCAGTACACGACCACGTACACCACCTCGGGCGCCACGATGTCGATCGACGCGCAGATCGTCTCGACGCAGATGGCGGGGCCGGCGGACCTGATGCAGCAGGAGGCCGCGTATCTGGCGGCGCTGCCGCAGACCGCCACGTACACGATCGAAGGCGATGAGCTCTGGCTGCGGGACGCCACGGGCGCGGCGCTGGCCCACTTCGTCGCCAGGTAGACTGGCCGGGCGCATCGTGGTGCGGGTATCTCCGGCTTTGCCGGCGACGAGGATCGCCGAGGCCATCCCCCAGAAGGCCGCGCGGAATAGGATAGGATAGGATTCTGACCGCGCGGTAACCATACTGCTGGTCTGCGAACCGCGCGACAGGGGAGCATGGAGGCGCGTTGACGATGGTGTCTGAACCGGTCCTGGTCGAGAGGGTCGCCTGATGGCCAGGAAACACTCGGTGCTGCAGACTCAGCTGCACTTCCGCGTGCGCCCCGTCTTGCTGCGCTTCCTCGTGAACGCGCTGTCACTGCTGGTCACTGTGGCGATCGTGCCTCACGTCTTCTTCGCCGGCGACTACCCCATCCTGTCGTGGCTCCTGATCAGCGCCGTGTTCGGGCTCCTCAACGCCTTTCTCAAGCCACTGCTCCAGATCATCATGCTGCCGCTGATCTTCGTCTCTTACGGCCTTGTCGTCGTCCTCATCAACACCGTCCTGCTGTGGACCCTGGCGTGGATCTTCACGGAGCGTTTCCAGGTGCAGCACATCCTCTGGGCGTTTGTGGGCGGCCTCGTCTGCGGCCTGGTCGAGGGCCTCCTCCAGAACCTGCTGGGGCTCACGCCGCCGATTGTCGAGGGAGGCCCCGAGGCCCTCAAGGACGCGATCGCGAAGAGCAAGCGCACGCTCCTCGAGAAGGGGCTGCTCGCCGTGACCGCCGAAGAGACTCCCGATCTCGCCGCACCGGACGAAGACAGTCCCGCGCTCGCCGCGGACGGCGCCGACGGCGCGCACGCGGATCGCGCGAAGGGAGGCGGGTCATGAGACGCTCCTCGCTCGACAAGTTCCGCGAGAACCTCCGCCTGCAACAGGTGTACAACACGCTCCTGCGGTATGGGTACGATGCGGTGCTGAACCGTTCGGATGTGGTCGGGGGCTTCCGCCATGCCATGCAGACCTGGGCCTGGCGCCTGCCGAAGGGCTGGGAGGAGCCGGACACGGCAGTCAAGCTCCGGCTCATGCTCGAGGAGCTCGGGCCCACCTACGTCAAGATCGGGCAGATCGTCTCGAGCCAGGCGTCGGTGCTCCCCATCGAGTGGGCGACCGAGCTGGCGAGGCTTCAGGACGCCGTGCCCCCCTTCCCCAGCGACCAGGTGCGCCAGCGCATCATCGAGGAGCTGGGAGCGCCGCCCGAAGAGCTCTACGCCTCCTTCGAGCCGCACGCGTTCGCGGCGGCCTCCACCGCCCAGGTGCACCGGGCCACCCTCCACGACGGCACACAGGTGGCGGTCAAAGTGCAGCGCCCGAACATCTCGAAGACGATGCGCGCCGATCTCGGCATCATGCAGAACGCGGCGCGCGTCGTCTCGAGCAGGTCGGAGTCCGTGCGGGCGCTCGACCTCGTCGGCATGCTCGAGCAGTTCTCCTCGGGGGTCCTCGAAGAGCTCGACTACCGCGGCGAGGCCTACAATGCCCTGCGCCTCGCGGAGAACATGGCGCACCTCCCCGGAGTGCACGTCCCGGCCGTCTACCAGGACCTCTCGACGTCCACGGTGATCACTCAGGAGTTCATCCACGGAGTCAAGGTCAGCGACGTGGAGGCCATCGAGCGGGCAGGTCTGGACCGCGACGAGATCGCCCGCAACGCCCTCCGCGCCCTCATCAAGCAGTTGCCTGTCGATGGCTTCTTCCACGCCGACCCGCACCCGGGCAACCTCCTCGTCGACCTCGACACGGGCGTGCTCACCTTCATCGACCTGGGGATGATGGGCGAGATCGATCTGCAGCAGCGCCTGCGCCTCGCCCAGCTCATGATAGTCATGCAGCAACGCAGCGTGGACGGCATGGCCGGCGCGCTGCGCAGCATGAGCACGCCGTTCAGAGGCGACGTCGATGAAAAGGCCTTCCGCCGGGACTTCGCCCGCCGCGTGGGGCGCTACATGACTCAAGGCAGCGTGGTCTCGTTCGGGCAGGTCGCCGGCGAGGGCTTCGACCTGCTGCGCATCCACGGGCTGCGGCTCGACGCCGAGCTGACGCTGGCCGTCAAGGCGCTCGTCCAGACCGAGAGCGTGGCCCGCGCGCTTTCCACGAGCAGCGGCCTGCTCTCCGAAGGCGTGCCGATGCTGCTCGACATGGCGCGCGAGGCGATCACCGGCCAGAAGATCATCACCGAGGGCAAGAAGCAGTTGATGAGCGTGGCCGGCCAGGTGGTGGAGCGCATCCCGACGCTCACCGAAGCCACGGCCAAGTGGCTCGATCAGTACCAGAAGGGCCGTTTCGAGGTGACCGTCGACACGTCGGCGCTCACCAAAGAAGTCAACAAGCTGACGCGGCTGGGGCGCGAGATCGTCATCGCCGTCATGCTCACGGGGATGCTGGTCGGATCCGCCGTCGCTTCGTATGGCATCGCCACGCTCGACCTCGACGGTACGATCTGGCGTCTCATGGCCGGCATCGCTCCCGTCGGGTTCGTCGTGGCGCTGATCCTCAGCTTTCTCATCGTCATCCGGCTGACGTGGCGCTGGCTCCGAGGCAGGACGCCCGACGAGGATTGACGCAGCGCGGGCCGCGGATGACCTGCGCCTGCGTGGCGACCGCAACGCACGACCGGAGGTCACATGGGCGCGGCGATCGGCGAGATGCTCCCCCTGGCGATCGGCATCGCCATCAGCCCGGTGCCGATCATCGCCATCATCCTGATGCTCATCACGCCGAAGGCGCGCGGCAACGGCCTCGCCTTCCTCGGTGGCTGGATGCTCGGCCTGGCGGTCGTCGGCACGATCGTCCTCATCGTGGCCACTACCGCGGGTGTGAGCACCTCGAGCGGACCGTCGCGGACGGCCGGCCTGATCAAGCTCGTGCTCGGCCTGCTGCTTCTGGTCCTCGCCTGGCGCCAGTTCGGCAAGCGCCCGAAGGCGGGCGCAGAGGCGCCCATGCCGAAGTGGATGAGGGCGCTCGACAGCTTCACTCCCGCGCGCTCGCTGGCCATCGGGGCGCTGCTCTCCGGCGTCAACCCGAAGAACCTGATCCTCTGCGCGACGGCTGCAGCCGGGATCGCTCAGTCGGGCCTCGGCGGCGTCCAGCAGGCCGCAGTTCTCATCGTGCTCGTCATCATCGGCAGCCTGAGCCTCATCGCCCCGGTCGGCGTGTACTTCGCCATGGGCGACAGGGCGACGAAGGTCCTCGACGGCTGGAAGACCTGGCTGGCGGCCAACAACGCGACCGTGATGATCGTGCTCTTCGTGGTCTTCGGCGTGACGCTGATCGGCAAGGGCATCAGCGGGCTGTCCTGAGCCCGCCGGGGCCGCCGCGCCCGCCGCGCCCGCCGGGGTCGCCGCGCCCGCCGG
>JBAXRL010000258.1:0-4777 GCA_037131205.1 Actinomycetes bacterium
CCGAGCCTACCAGAGCGTCATCGACTCCAGGAAGAGCCGGCGCAGGTCGTCGGCGCTCGCGGGGCGCGGCGACAGCTTGGTGACGGTGTGCTGCGGCAGGGTGCCGGCCACCAGCTTGTCGACGTCCTCGGGGCCGTAGCCGACGGCCGCGAGGCCGTTGGGCATGCCGGTCCTCTTCAGCACGTCGATGAGGGCATCCGCCAGCAGATCGCCGACGTCGTCGTCGGCGACTCCGGCCACGGACGCGCCGATCAGCGAAGCCGCGTAGCGGTGGCGCTCCGGGTCGGCCGTCGCGGTGAAGCGGAACACGGCGGGGGCGTTGAGCGCCACCGACATGCCGTGGGGGATGAGGGGGTAGGGAGTCGGATACCCCTCGGGGAGGTAGTCCCGCACCATTCCGGAGACGGGATACGACATGGCGTGCGCCAGGTGCGTGCCGGCGTTGGCGAAGCCGATGCCGGCGCAGGTCGCGGCCAGCAGCATGGCGGCGCGCGCCTCCTCGTCGTCGGGGTCCTCGAGCGCTCGCGTCAGATTGGCCGCCCCGAGCTGGGCGGCGCGCGCCGCCCAGATGTCGCTGATGGGGTTGGCGCCCTGATAGGCCGGCCGCTGGTCTGGGTTCGCGGGCGCCGGCCGGCGGTCGTAGGGCAGCGCCGTCAGCGACTCGAGCGCATGGCAGAACACGTCGAGGCCGCTGCAGGCCGCCACCAGCGGCGGCATGGCGCGCGTGTTCAGGGCGTCGATGACGCCGAGGGACGGGCGCGCCGCGCGCTGCCGGATGGCGGTCTTGGCGCGCATCTCCACGAGGTCGAAGACGATCACTCCCGAGGTCTCGCTGCCCGTCCCCGCCGTGGTGGGGATGGCGATAAGCGGCGCGACAGTGCCCATGACGGGTCGACCCTCGCCGATCGGCGGGTTGACGTAGGCCATGAAGTCCGCCGGGCAGGAGGCGTAGAGGTCGGCGGCCTTGGCGGTGTCGATGCTCGACCCGCCGCCGACGGCCACGTAGCCGTCGAAGCGGCCGTCCACGGCGAAGCGGATGGCCTCCTTCAGGGAGACGTCCGTCGGCTCGACCCGCGCCTGATCGAACAGCACGGCATCGATGCCGGCGCCGCGCAGGGCTTCGAGGGTCACGGCGACGGGTTCGCTGTCGCTCAGGTAGGGATCGGTGACGACCATGACCCGGCGCCCGCCCAGGCGGCGCATGTCGTGCCCCACCTCACGGGTCACGCCGGACCCGTACTTGATGCTCGAGGTGTCCATGGTGAAGGCGGTCTCGAAGGCCATGACCGCAGTCTACCTCACGCCGCCACCCCTCGCTTCAGGGCTTTCCGCCCTGTGCGCCCGTCGCCGCCACGCGAGGCTCACGAAGCCCACGGCGAGCACGACCATCCCGGCGACGTAGACCCACTGAAACGGACGCCCGAGGACGGCGAAGGGCGAGTGGTCGGGGCCCAGCGGCACGTCGGCGACGAGGAGGCGCCACGTGGGCTGCTGTTCAGGGAGGGTGAGGGCGACCACGGCGCCGTCCGGTCTCACGATCGCCGACGACCACCCCAGCTCGGCTTTGGCGTAGGCCACGCGGTTCTCCACGGCACGGAACACCATGATCGCCAACTGGTTGCGCGCCTCGCCCGGCCAGATCAGGGAGGGCATCGCGATCAGGCGCGCCCCGTTGCCCACGATCTCGGGCACCACGTCGAGGTAGTGGTTGTCGAAACAGATCGCCACCCCGAAGGTCCCGAAGTCCGCGTCGAAGGCAAGCGGCAGGAACGGCTGGTGGAAACCCTCGCCCTCCGCCACCACCGGGTGCACCTTGTTGTAGACGCCCAGCGTTTGCCCGCTCGGGTCAAGCACCAGCGCCTTGTTCGGGGAGGCGGGCTCATGACCCACGGTGAAGGGCGCCACCAGGTACACGCCGTTATCTCGGGCGATGCCGGCGATCTGCGCAGCGTTTTCCCGGCGCGGATCGAACGGCAACACGTCCTCCGGCCACACCACGAGCTGCGCGCCCTGCGCGGCCGCATCGCGCGTGGCCGCGGCGAGCGGCTCGACGATCTCGCTCTCCACCGCGTCCGGCGGAGTCGCGAACAGCGTGATGCCGGCCTGCACGACGGCTACGCGCACGGTCGGCCCCATGTCTTGGCGCACGTCGCGGACGATGAGGAGGCTGGCCCCGCACCAGACGACGGCCGCGGCGAGCGCGACCCCCAGGGCGACGAGAGCCGGCCGCAGCGGCGCGCGGGCGCCGCCGTCCGCTGCGGCGGCCGGGCCGGCGTCGTCGGCGATCCGGCCGCTCTCCGCCCGGCGGTCCAGCAGCGCGATCACGAGCAGGGCGATGCCGTAGTCCAGCACCAGCAGCAGGAAGCCCAGCGACGGCGTGCCCAGTACCGAGATCGGCTGGATGAGCTCGGGCGCGGGCTGCATGCGGTACGCCAGCCACGTATTGGTGGCGAACACGGGATTGAAACCGAACAGCACCTCGAGGCCGATCCACACGAACGGCATCTGGACGAGGAAGAACCGCCCGCGCGTCCACGCCGTGAAGCGCAGATCGGCCCAGGCGATGCCGTACACCAGGGCCACCGCCACTACCACGAGCAGCGCTCCCATCCACATCGGCGCCATCGACCCGCGCGAGAGCATGGCCAGCGTCAGCCAGTACGCAGCCCCGACCACAGCGACGCCGGCCGGCGCCCAGCGGCGCGGCAGCAGCCGGTACTGGGCGACGATCATGGGAACGAGCGCCACCGGCAGCAGCCACCACAGGCCGCCTAAGTCCGGCGAGGTGAGCACGAGTGCCGCGGCGCTGGCGGCCACGCAGGCCGCGCCCAGCCATGGGCGCATCATCGTTCGTTCCTCCATGGGGTCTTGTCCGCACTCCTCGACATCAAAGCCAGGGCCGCTTGCGCCGTCATCGGGTCGTCCTCCCGCCTCGTGAAAAGCCTCCATGTCCTCCGACTATCGACCGCGGGGCGATGGTTCTTGAACGCGGATGCGACCGGCCGTGACGTCAGGCGCCCGAGATCGGAGGCGCGCGGGGCTGCCGCGGCGCGGAGACGTCGCCGGCGAAGTCGTTGACACGGCTCTCGTTTGCGGAGGGCCAGGCGCGGTGTCCGAGGCGTGTGCCCCGGAGCCCGACCTGCCTGCCTCGTCTTGCCGCCGGTGTCCTCGGCCGGGTCGGCCACCACAGTGAACATGAGGACGCGGTGACAGTGCGGACAGGCGCCGCTGTGACTGGGCGGCACAGACTGTGCCGACCTTCTGCTGTTCGACGTATCCCAGCTCCGCGAGGGCTCCAATCGCTTCGACGGTGCGGTGGAAAAACGACCCGCGCGAGCGCTCGGCGCACTCCGCCCTGCGCCGCATCCGCGACGTGTCCACGGGCGCATCCGTGCGTGCAGACCTGGCGGGATAGGTCCTAAGGTCGCGGCCCAAGCGCGTGGCCGCGCCAGGTTAGGGCGTCGTCCGCATCGTGTAGATCGTGAGCTCGACGTCGTAGCCGGGGCCGCGCGCCGGAGCAAAACGCTGGCTGAAGTAGATCCGATACTCACCCGGGACCAGCGCCAGAAGAATGGCCTGGTCGTCTCGCCGGGCGATCGCGTGCCCTCCGGACTCGGGTGTCACGGCATACCCATAGCCACTGCCGGTCTTGCGGTTGAAGATCCTGAGCGTGAGTGTCACCGGCGGCTTCTCGGGGCCGGACAGGACCCAGGCGAGGCGCAAGCGATCGCCCAGGCGATAGTCGCCCAGATTCAGCTTGACCGGCTGGTCGCCGGAGATGTGAGCGGTGGTGACGCGCTCCCACTCCGGGACAGGATCCCCGCTCGCCCCCCCGCACCCGCCGCTCGCCCCCGCGAGGGTCACGAGCGCGACGGCATAGAGTGCGATCACGACGAACCTGGCGACGATACGCATCCCTTCCCCCTCTTTCCAACACACAGCCGGCGCGGCGACCCCTCTCAACGCAAGACCATAGCACCATGACAGGACCAAGGGGCGGACAGCCCGCGACAGCCGCTCCCGACCGCCGCATCGCTCACACGCTCCGATTCACCGCTCCGCAGGGCGAGACGCCCAAGTAGTCCTCCGACACCAGCCCGCTCGGGTCAATGCCCAAAGAACCTGGGCGTCGAAGCCGGGCAGGTAGTCATACGTGTGGCGCCGTTCACCGAGGCGCTCGAAACGGAGCTTCTCGAGGACTCCGTTGGACGCGAGGTTGTCGGGATGAGTCTCCGCGACCACCCTCTCCGCTCCCCAGCTATCAAAGGCGAAGCGCAGAAGTTCGTGCGTGATCTCGGTGGCGAAGCCTTGCCTCTGGTGCTCGGGCAACACGAACCATGAAAGCTCAAGGCCCGGTTCGTCGGGGATCGTGTTCTCCGTGACCCCCGCGGTGCCGATCGCCTGCAGAGTGTCCTTTCTGATGAGGATGCCATACCAGCGGTTGTCGATGCCCCAGTCGTCATGCCACTCCTGGAGCGCCTCCGCGACCTTGTCCGCGGTCCAGGCGCCCCCCAGGTAGCGCATCATCACCGGGTCGCAGAATACTCGCTCAAGGCCCCGGCGATCCCCCTCTTCGGGACGTCTGATCAGTTGCCGGTCCGATCCGACCAGGACACTCCCCAGGATTCCGTGTGGTTCTCCCTCAGGCAATGGACCTGCTCCTTGCCGATCGTCGTCAGCCCATCTGCGTGTGCTTCTCTGAGTCCTCCGTCGATCTACGTTGCGGCGCGACCGCGCCTCCCGCCAGAAAGTCGGCGACCCCGGCGGCCACGGTCTC
>JBAXRL010000259.1:0-4753 GCA_037131205.1 Actinomycetes bacterium
GTCCACGGGTGCGGCGCGCGCGGCGCGCCATGTCCGCCTTCTTGCGGCCGTCGATCCGGAGGCTGAGCGCGCAACCGGACGGAAGGGGATGGTCACGTGCAGAAGATCGCCGCCATCATCCGCGAAGAGATGAACGCCACCGGCGACCAGGAGGTGTTCATGCCGGTCATCGACCTCAAGAGCTACCGGGAGCAGGCGCCGGCGGACAGCCGCGCGTGCGCGCCGCCCGGCGCCGCGGCGGCGGCGGCTTCAGAGCCCGCGATAGGCCTTGCCGCGGTGCGCCACGCGCACCACCAGCACCCAGACCTCGGCGTCGTTGAACGCATACAGGATGCGGTAGTCGCCGACGCGGAACTTCCACAGCGGTCTGCCGGGTCCGCGGAGCGGCTCGCCACGGCGGGGGTCTGGAAGGAGCCGGCTCTCCAGCGCCCTACGGATTCGTTCCGCCTGCGGCCGTCCGACGGCCATAAGGTCGCGTCGTGCCTCGCGCTTCCATCTCAGCTCGTATACGGGCACGTCACTCGTGTGGCTCGGGCGCGGGCATGCCCCAGCCGAGGTCGTTCCACATCTCCTGCGTGGTGAGGAGCGGATCGTCGGGGTCGTTGAGCCTCTGCAGGGCGATCTGGTGGTCGGCGTACTCCGCGAGGTAGATCTCGACAGCCCGGCGCACGACCTCGGCGCGCGTGCGGCGCAGCTCCCGCGCGACCTCGTCAAGCTCGGCCAGCACCTCATCTGAGAATCGCGTCGCCACAACAGTGCTCATGCTGGACCTCCGGTGCCGCGACAACAAGAGTGACGATGGTTTTCAGCGTTTACGATAGCGGCGCAGTGGGGGTGAGGCAATTCCGACGCCGCGGCGGCCGGGTCAGAAGACGCGGCCAGTCAGCCCTCACCATCCTTCTGCGCGCTTTCCCGCACGGGAGCCGCCGCGCCTCGCCGCGCCTCGCCGCGCCTCGCCGCGGCGCCCGCGTCCTGCGCCCGGCGCGCGGGCTTGGTAGCATAGGCCCTCGTCCCGTCACTCATCATCGTTACTCATCATCGCGAGGTCACATGCGCGCCAGTCAGTTGCTGCTGCCCACCGTCAAAGAGGATCCGGCCGGCGCGGAGGCCGTCAGCCACAAGCTGATGGTGCGCGCCGGCCTCGTGCGCCAGCTCGCCGCAGGCATCTACGTGTATCTGCCCGCCGGCTGGCGCGTGATGCAAAAGATCGCCGCCATCATCCGCGAAGAGATGAACGCCATCGGCTGCCAGGAGATGCTCATGCCGGTCATCAACCCGGCCGAGATCTGGCAGCAGTCCGGGCGCTGGGACGCCATCGGCGGCGAGCTCTTCCGCTTCAAGGACCGCAAGGGCGCCGACATGGCGCTGGCCATGACCCACGAAGAGGTGGTCACCTGGCTCGCCGCCCGCGAGGTGCACAGCTACAAGCAGCTGCCGCAGCAGTGGTACCACATCCAGACCAAGGAGCGCGACGAGGCACGTCCCAAGAGCGGCGTGCTGCGCACCCGCGAGTTCATCATGAAGGATGCATACAGCCTCGACGTCAGCCACGAGGCCCTGCAGCAGAGCTATGCCACGTACATCGCCGCCTACGAGCGCATCTACGCGCGCTGCGGCGTCGAAGTGATGATGGTCGAGGGCGACTCGGGCATGATGGGCGGCTCCGTGAGCCACGAGTACATGGCCCAGGCCGACGCCGGCGAGGACGAGATCGTCTACTGCCGCGAGTGCGGCTACGCGGCCAACCGCGAGATGGCGCTGGCCGGCGCCGACCGCGAGCCGCCCCACAGCGAGATCCAGGCGGCGGCGGACGGCGGCGATGCGGCGGGCGGCGGCGATGCCGCGGGCTCCTCCGGCGTGGGCGCGGCGGTGGACCTCACGGTCGACGAAGTGAGGTCGACCCCCGGCGCCAAGACCATCGACCAGGTCGTCGCGTTCCTCGGTCTGCCCGCGCGGGCGTTCATGAAGGCGCTGGTCGTCACCGTGGAGGGTGACGATGCCTCGGGCAGCGGCGGCGGGGCCGCAGGCGCGGACGCCGCTGCGAGCCGTCAGGTCATGGTCCTGCTGCGCGGCGACCACGAGCTCAGCGAGCTCAAGCTGCGCAAGGCGCTGGGCGCGGAGTCGCGGCTGGCGACGGCCGACGAGGTGTTCGCCGCCCAAGGCATCGCGCCGGGCTACGTCGGCCCCGTGCCGACCACGCTGCCGGTGTACGCGGACGAAGTGCTACGCCGGGGCCACTACGCGGCCGGCGCCAACAAACCCGACCACCACCGCACCGGCGTCAGCCTCGAGATGGTGCCGCAGGCCACCTTCTGCGACCTGCGCAAGGCGCGCGCCGGCGACCCGTGCCCGCGGTGCCTGGGCGACCTCGAGGGCGCCCGCGTCATCGAGGTCGGCAACATCTTCCAGCTCGGCACGAAGTACTCGGAGCCCATGGACGCCACCTTCCTCGACGCGGACGGCAAGGAGCAGCCCATCGTGATGGGCAGCTACGGCATCGGCCTGGCGCGCATCGCCGCCGCGGCCATCGAGCAGCACCACGACGGCAACGGCATCGTCTGGCCGCCGAGCATCGCGCCGTTCGACGTGCACCTCGTGCTGGTACGGGCCTCGGACGAGGTGCAGGCCGCGCTGGCGGAGCGGCTCTATGCGGAGCTGGCCGCGGCCGGCTTCGACGTCCTCTTCGACGACCGCGACATGAGCCCGGGCATCAAGTTCAAGGACGCCGACCTGCTCGGCTGCCCGGCGCAGGTGGTGGTGGGCAAGAGGGCGCCCGACGGGCTCGCGGAGCTCAAGGATCGGGCCTCGGGCGAGCGGCGCGACGTACCCGTCGCCGAGCTCGCCGCCGCGCTCCGCGACCTCCTGGGTCGCGGCTGAGGCTTCCGCGCGCGGCTTGCTCAGCCGCGGCCGCGGCTGAGGCTTCCGCGCGGCCGTTCCCGAGCCCTATGTGTATCCTGCCTTGGCGACAAGGGCACAGATACCCCTCAAGTATCCGGCGCTCCGGGCGATACCTCTTACTGTGATGAGCGCCATGTATACAACCCCCATAGCCAGGAACAGGTTCTCGCACGAGAGGTTCCCGCCGGCCCTCAAGGGCCTGATGGAGGAACGGCGCCTCAGTTATCGCCAGCTCGCCTACAAGACCAAGCTCTCGGCGGGCTACCTGAACCACCTGACCAAAGGCACGCGGCCGGTGCCCGCGGATGCGGTCCTCGCCGTGCTCGCCGAGGCGCTGCTTGTCGAGCCGGACTTCTTCGTGGAATACCGGCTGCGGCAGGTGGCGGGCGTGCTCGACGACGCGCCGGCCCTGGCCGACAAGCTGTACGGCATCCTTCTCCGCAATCTGCCTGTGCCCGACGACATCGGCGAGTCCCTGAGCCACCCGCACAACGGCGGCGGCAACGGGCATGCGCAGACCGCCGCCGTCGGCTTCTAGAAGAGTAGCCCCCCGCTGACAGTTGGTGGGAAGTGCGGCGACCGGCCTTCGTGCCGGTCGTCGCGCGTACGGCCCCGTGCCCCGCGCGCCGTCTCACAAGGCGCCTGCGCGCAGCGATTTGGGCTCAGCCGCCCGGCCGGCGGGGGTAGAACACCGCGAAGAGGACCGGGGCCGCGACCGCGAACGGCAAGAGGATCAGTGTGGGGAAGACGGCGTGACCCTCAAACGCGAGTCGGTAGACGATGGCCAGGGACGAAAGGGCCGTGAAGGCCATCACCACCTGGATCATGAGTCGATTGCGCCAGGGGTCGCGGGACGCGGCCAGCGCGCCGCAGCCCATCGCGACGAGCGCCGCGGCGAGGATCTTGCCCGACGTGGTGTCTGCCAGGTCCCCGGCGTGACCGTAGGCGAACAGCAGCGGGACGGCGATGGCCACGCTGCCGAGGGCGTAGAGGACGAGCAGGATCCGCGCCACTCTGTTCCTGTCCAGCACGGCCGCTCTCCTGTCTGTCTGCACCCTACGTGGGAAGCCGAACAGAGGCGCGGCCACCGCGATCCTCAGCTTGCCCCCGCGCACATGCCGCCCGTGCCCTCGGAGCCGCGCGGCGGCGGACCCTAATCCTGGACTTCGTCGATCTCGTCGGCCGTGCAGTCGAAGCCCTCTGCCGTGATCGCCGCCATGCGCTCGTCGAAATCGTCGATCGCGATGATGCGCTCGCGGAACGCCAGGTCCTCCGTCATCTTCTCGATGAACGCTTTCGCTTCTTCCAACGACATGACGTCCTCCTGTCTGTGGTGTGCAACGCCTATCGTGGGCGGCCGGGCGGCCCGCGGTCAAGTGCGCGCCCGCCGCGGGGTCGCCGCCCCATGGCCAAGAAGCCGGGGGGCGCATAGACTGGCGCCGTCAGCACCAGGCAAGGAGGCGCCATGCCCGTCGCGCAAGAGGTCCGCCCGAGCCGTTGTCATCCGTGCGGCCCGTACCGGCCGCGCCGGGCATAGGGGCCGCCCCGATGCGCAGCATCGGCATCCGCCGCGAAGACAAGGATCCGTGGGAGGCGCGTGTCCCCCTGGTCCCCGACGATGCTGCCCGCCTCACGAGCTCGGGCTCCGTGGAGCTCGTGCTTCAGCCGTCTGCGCAGCGCGTCTTTGCCGCCGCTGAGTACGAACGCGCGGGGGCGCGCCTCGACGAGGACCTGAGCGCCTGCGACATCGTCCTCGCCGTCAAGGAGATCCCCCGCGAGCTCTTCGCGGCGGGCAAGACCTACGCGTTCTTCTCGCACACCATCAAGGGTCAGCCCTACAACATGGACATGCTGC
>JBAXRL010000260.1:0-4741 GCA_037131205.1 Actinomycetes bacterium
CACCCCCAGCAGCGTCTCGCGCCGCTCCCGCATCCGCACCCTACGCGTCTCGTAGAGCTCGGGGATGCCGGTCATGTCGTCGGGCACCCCATGCACATCGCGTTGTGCCAGTGGCGGAGCACGTTAGGGCACGAAGAACTGCGTGGAGCTGCCGCCGGGGCCGCCGCGCACCTCCAGACGGGCGTCGATCACCTGGCGAAGCTCGGGCACATGCGTGATGACGCCGACGAGGCGACCGGAGTCCTTGAGCTCCGTCAACGCATCCATCGCCTGCTCCAGGGCGTTCTGGTCGAGCGCCCCGAACCCCTCGTCCACGAAGATGGTCTCGAGGGGCGTCGCCCCGGACTGCTCCTGCACGGTCTCGGCGAGGCCGAGCGCCAGCGAGAGCGCGGCGAGGAAGCTCTCCCCGCCTGAGAGGGTGATCGCCGGCCGGGCGCGGTTCGACCAGCCGTCGAACACGGCCAGCTCGAGCCCGCTCGGCCGCCTGAGATCCGAGGCTTCCTTCTGGCGCTGGAGCCTGTAACGGTCACTGCTCATCGCCACCAGGCGCCTGCTCGCCGCAAGGAGCACGTCGTCGAGATACCTGCCGAGCACCCAGCGCTGGAAGGAGACCTTGGCGCCGTCCGACTGCCCGGCAGCGACCTCTGCCAGCTTGCCGATGATCGCGTAGCTCGCCGTGACTTCCTCAGACTGCCGGTCGAGCGTGTCGAGCGCGTCCCGGGCGTCCTTGAGCGCCGCCACTCGATTGTCGGCGTCGTTCTGAAGGCGCTGGGCCTCCCGGGACTCCGCGGCCGCGGCCAGAGAGCGCTCCCGAGACTCCGCGACAGCACCTTGGACGGGATGCTTCTTCACCAAGGCTCGCGCTTGCTTCAGCCGGTCCTTGACCCCGATCAGCGCATCGTGATGAGCCGTGACCCGGGTTTCGACCTCGAGCAGATCCTCCTCGGGGATGACCGCCGACTCGTACTCCTCAGCCGTCTCGAAACCGTGCTGGTCGAGCGCGGCGGAGAAGGACTCACGCGCGGTCGTCACGCGTCGCTTTGCCGCGACCTCTGTGCCCGTCGCGGCCTTCGCGCCACTCTCGGCGGCCACCTTGTTCTCACGAGCGCTGACGCTCGCGTCCTGAGCGGCCTTCAGCTCACCTTCGAGCCTCTTTGACGTGGTCTGCGCTTCCTCCAGCGCTCGCTCGAGCGCGGCCGGCGCCCGCAGCTCCTCCGGGATGCCGGTGGCGAGCTCCCTGGCGCTGGCGCGCTTCCCGGCCAGTTCGGTCGCCGCCGCCCTGTCGGCCGTCTGGGCGGCAGACAGGCGCTTCTCGGCGGCATCGACGGCTTCCTTCGCCGTCGCCGTGACCTCATCCGGATCGGGCACGGCCGCGACCGCCGCGACGAGCTTCGTGACCTCGTCTTCGCAGGCTCGGGCGGCGGCCTTTGCCTGCGCGGTCGTCAGGCCCTCGGGGACCGCGTCCCGGAGGACCGTGCGCTCCCCTCGCGCCGTTGCCACGGCAGCCTCGGCGGCGCTCAGATCGTCCCTGGACGCGTCCTGCCGCCGCCGCGCCTCCTCGAGGCGTTCCCGCGCCTCGTCCAGCGCCGCGTCGTCGACCTCGTCGGCGCTTCGAGCCGGGGCGGGATGACTGGTCGACCCACACACCGGACACGGCTCGCCCTCGACCAAGTCGCCGGCGAGCGCCGTCGCGCGGCCGGCGCGCCACGAAGCCTCGAGGCCGGCGTACCCGGCGTGCACCGCCTTGAACGCGGCCTTTGCCGTTTCGTACTCACCGGCAGCGGTGCCCCGCACTCCGCTGCGCCGCCCGAGCGCAGCCTCGGCCTTGTCTCGCTTGGCGCACTGCCGCGCAAGCTTTTCGGCCTGTTCGCGCTTCTGCTCGGCCGACTGCAGACCGCTCGCGGCGGCGCCGGCCTTCCCGATCTGCTCGCGCGACTCTTCCCGAGCCTCCTTGGCGGCCTTGAGATCGGCCTGAGCCTCCCGGAGCTCGTCGGCGGCCGACGTGAGGACTTGGTCGGCCGCTTCGCGAAACCGCTCGGCCTTCTCCCACGCCGTGACTCTGACCCGCATCTCGGTCAGGCCCCGCACATTCTCGGCCGCGGCGGCGCGCTCTGGGACACGCTGCTGCTCCGTCTCGAGGGCAGCGGCCGCGGCCTTCTCGGCGGCCACAGCCTTCGTCTGCTTCGTGCCGGCCTCCGACAACGCGACCTCAGCTTCGCCCATCTCCCTGACGGCGCCGCCGAGCGCCTCCGCCAGCGGCGCCACCTTCTCCGCCTCCCGCGCACGCTCCGCTGCGGCCTTCAGCTCGTCGATGTGGGGCTGCTGCTCCTTCAGCCGCGCGAGCAGGCCCTCAGCCGCCACGACCGCGGCGGCGGCCTCGTCGGCCTTCTCCGCCTCGCCCAGCGCCTTGGCCGCCTCGTCGGCGAGCTTCTCGGCCTTCGCGGCATCCCGCTTCAACGCCGTCGCCGCGGCCGCCGCCTGGCTCGTCAGCGCCTCCAGCGTCGCGTCGTCCTCGGCGCCGGCCGCCTCGAGACGGGTGCGCCGCGCTATCTGGAGCTCATCGCGCTGCTTCACGACGTCGCGCGCCCGCTCCTTCAGGCGACGCTCCAGGTCGGCGCATCCCTCAGTGCGAAAGAGCTGCTTGAGGATCTCCTCGCGCTTGTCCGAGCCCGCGGCCAGCAGGTCGCGGAACTTGCCCTGCGGAAGGACGACGACCTGCCGGAACTGATCCGACGAGAGGCCGAGGAGGTCACGCACGGCGTCGGTCACCTCCCTGATCCGCGTGCCCAGCACCTTGCCCTCGCCGCCCGCCTCGGCGTCGGTCGCGTCCCACAAGGCCGCCGTCGCCTGCTTCGTCACCAGCCGCCCACCGCCCCGCGCGGCGATGTCCTGCTTGGGACTCCGCAGCACGCGGAAGGTCCGGCGGCCGAGGGCGAACGTGAGCTCGACCTCGGTCGGCAGCGCCGGGTCCGCCGACTCACAGCGCATCTGCGCCGCCTGACGTTCGCCGCCGCTCGTGTCGCCGTAGAGGGCGAACACGATGCCGTCGAGGATGCTCGTCTTGCCCGCTCCGGTGTCGCCGTGGATCAGGAACAGCTTGTTGGCGCCGAGCTCCGCGAAGTCGATGGTCTCGGAGGTCTTGTACGGGCCGAAGGCCTGCATCCTGAGCACCTGCGGCCTCACGATGCCACTTCCCTGGCCTCGCGGGCGGCGCTCGTGAGCACGGCGTCCACCTCGGCCTCCTGGGCCTCGGACAGCGCCTCACCGGTGACGTCCGCGAAGAAGTCCCCGAACAGCTCACGGGTGGAGCGGCCCCGCACGGCCGGCCTCTCCTGGCTGTACGCGTCAAGCGACGAACCGTCTCTCCTCAGCGCCAGGACGTACGGGTACACGCCGCGCAGCCGCTCCATGGGGTCGAGCACGGCTTCGCCGCCGGTGAGGAACGCCTCCACATAGGCGTCCCGGCAGGCGGCGGCCTCGGGGTGCTCCATAAGCTCGGCGAAGGATCCCCTCAGGCGGACCAGGTCATGAAGGCTGGGGAGCTCGACCTCCTCGACCTCGACCGTGCCGTCCGCGGCCAGATCGACCACCGTGACCGACTTGCGGTGGTCGGCCTCTGCGAACGAGTACTTGAGGAGCGAGCCCGCGTAGCGCACGCGCTCGCTCACCTGCTGCGGGCGATGGAGGTGACCGAGGGCGACGTAGTCGAAGCCGTCGAACACGTCCTTCGACACCTGGCCGCTGCCCCCCACCGTGAGCGGACGCTCGGACTCGCTGGGCTGGGCGCCCGTGACGAACGCGTGCGCGACGACCACGTGTCGCGCGCTCGCATCTGCTCTCTCTCTGATGCTCTCCAGGTGCGCCGTGAGGACGGCCTCGTGGCTATGGATGTCGCTGCGACCCAGCGCGCCGCGAGCTGTCTCGGGGTCGGTGTAGGCGAGCGGCCAGAAGACGACGGCGACGCCGTCACGGCCGACGATCTGGACCCCTGTGGGCTCATCGCCGACCTCTCCCACGACGTGGAGGCCCACGCGGCCGATGACGCCGCTCAGGAACTGCAGGCGAATGGGGCTGTCGTGATTCCCGGCGATCATGACCACCGGGATCTCAAGCCGCAGGGCCAGCTCACCGAGCACGTCGTTGAGGCGCTCTACGGCCGCCGTCGGCGGCACTGCCCTGTCGAACACGTCGCCCGCCACCACGATGGCGTCGGGACGCAGATCCTCGGCGAGGCGCAACAAGGCGTCCAGAGTGAACCGCTGATCGTCGGCAAGAGACCAGTCGCTCAAGGACTTGCCAAGATGCCAGTCCCCCGTGTGCATGAAGCGCATCGCAGTACCTCCGTGATGGCCGGTCCATGCGGCCGGCCGCGTCATTCCAGCGCGGACTTGCCTCACCATAGAGGCTGCCGAGGCGCCGCGTCGAGAGCGATCTTCGACCTTGACACCGCAGCAGTTCGACGCCTGCCGGCAGACCATGCGGCGCCGCGCCGCAGAAGCCGACAAGCGCCCGCCGACCGACAGGTTTCGTCGTCCACAAAGCGACACGATTACTGGACCGCCGACAACCCTGTCGATCATGGCGTGTGCCCGTCCGGCCTGCATGCCGTCATCCTGGACGCACGCGCTCCGCTGTGAGCAACAGCGAGGGGCGCAACCACTTCGGAGAGGCTGCGCTGTCCGTCGAGCTCCTCTCGGATGGCCTTGCCGGCGTCGATGAGCGGAGCAAACGCCGCGTGGAT
>JBAXRL010000261.1:0-4737 GCA_037131205.1 Actinomycetes bacterium
GACCACCGCAAGGGCAAGATCCAACTGATTGACGCGACCAAGTGGTTCAAGCCGCTGCGCAAGAACCTCGGTCAGAAGAACTGCGAGCTGGCCGACGACGACATCCAGCGCATCTGTGACACGTTCCTGGCGTTCGAGGAGACAGAGGAGTCAAAGGTCTTCGAGAACGCCGCCTTCGGCTACTGGAAGGTCACCGTGGAGCGGCCTCTGCGCATCGAGGGTATCGACCCCGGACGCACGTACACTGCGAAGGAGATCAAGGGGCTCAGAGATGGAGTGGTGCGTGACGAGAACGCCCCGCCGGTCATCAGGAAGGTCCACAAGAAGGGCACTGCCGCAGACCCAATTCGCGGGCTCATCGACGCGACTGTGGGCGGCGAGACCCGCGTGGTCGAGTACGAACCCGACGCAGACTTGCGAGACACCGAGCAAGTGCCGCTACTCGAGGAGGGCGGCATCGAGGCCTTCATCACCCGCGAAGTGTCGCCATATGCACTCGGCGCCTGGTTCCTAGGGAGTAGCGTCAAGACCGGCTACGAGGTCAACTTCAACCGCTACTTCCATAAGCCGCAGCCACTGCGCAGTCTCGAAGAGATTCGCGCCGACATTCTGGCGCTCGAGAAGGAGACCGAAGGGCTGCTTTCTGAGATCGTCGGCGGCAACCCGTGATCAGCCAACTCCGTCGCTATCCTGCATACCGGGACTCCGGACTTACGTGGCTAGGGAGCGTGCCCGCGCACTGGGCTTTGAGGCGAGCGAAGTACGTCTATCGGGAGGTCGATGAGCGCAGCACCACGGGCGACGAGGAACTGCTATCGGTCTCCCATCTGACGGGAGTGACTCCACGCCGCGAGAAGAACGTGACCATGTTCCTCGCAGAATCCAATGTGGGGCACAAGCGATGCCAGCCACACGACCTCGTGATCAACACCATGTGGGCATGGATGGCAGCGCTGGGAGTCTCAAGACTGACCGGACTCGTCAGCCCCTCATATGGCGTCTACCGTCCGCTTCAGTCGAGTCCCGTCCTCCCCGCCTACGCTAATCGCCTACTCCGCACCACCGCCTACGCAGCCGAGTTCACGTGTCGCTCGACCGGGGTCAACTCGTCGAGGCTCCGCCTGTACCCGGAGGAATTCCTTCGGATTCCAATCCTCTGCCCGCCTCCAACCGAACAGACTGCCATCGTTCGCTTCCTTGACCACGTCGACCAAAAGGTCCGCCGACACGTCCGCGCCAAGAGGAGGCTGCTCTCGCTTCTCACTGAACAGAGGCAGGCGATCATTCACGGACTGGTCACGGGGGGCCTTGATGATGCAGGCCTACGCGAGCCAACGGGAGATCCATGGTTTCCCGTTCTCCCACTCCGCTGGCAGGTACTTCCCCTTCGGCGAGTCATTCGCAGCGCTATTGACGGTCCGCACTTCTCACCGGCGTACGTCGATGATGGAGTCCCGTTTCTTTCTGCGCGCAACGTGAAGGCCGACCGTTGGAGTCTGGCCGACATGAAGTACATTTCCCGGGACGATTGCGATGAGTTCTGCAGACGCGTGAGGCCCGAGCGAGGCGACGTCCTCTACACAAAGGGTGGGACTACGGGGATCGCGAGAGCCGTTGACCTGGATTTCCCCTTCCAGGTCTGGGTGCACATCGCAGTCCTGAAGCCAGAGGGTTCCCGAGTTGTGCCGGAGTATCTGGCGGCTGCCCTCAACACGCCGCGATGCTACGAGCAATCCCAGCTTCTCACGCGAGGAGCGACCAATCAGGACTTGGGGCTGGGTCGCATGAAAGCCATCGTGCTTCCGGTCCCTCCGCTTCGTGAACAAGACGCGATTGCACGTCGAGCTCAGGATGTGTCTGATTACTCTTGTCGCGCGATGGTCAGCGTTCGCCGCGACATTGACCTTGTCCATGAGCTCCACACCCGCCTCGTAGCAGACGTTGTCACTGGCAAGCTCGACGTGCGCGATGCCGCTGCGCAGCTGCCAAACGAGATTGACGAGGAGCTGGCCCTCGACGACCTTGAGAGCCTGGTCGAGGACGAAGAGAGCGGGGAAGGTCCCTCGGAGACCCCCCTCGAAGAGGTCGGCGATGAGCCCTGATCGCACACAGGATTTCCTTGCCAGCCTGGTGCATGAGCTGTGCAGACTGCCCCGCGAAACGGAGTGGGTTGAGTTCAAGCACAACGACGCCGCGCCCGAGGAGATCGGTGAATACATCTCGGCTCTGGCGAACTCTGCGGCGCTCGTGGGCAAGGCTTCCGCCTGCTTGGTGTGGGGCGTCAGAGACAGCGATCGCGCCATTGTCGGAACGACCTTCTCCCCCCACGCAACCAAGGTGGGCAATGAAGAGCTGAAGACAGAGAGGGCTTTCAGGCATCCCGTTCAGTTCAAGAGCCACGAATTCGTGCGGGTGGGCTCCTACAAGAAGCCTTTGAAGAAGCACCCCGAGAAGGAACGCGACCTGTGGCGCATCTTCGACCAGACACCATTCGAGGCGGGGATCGCGAAGGAACACGGCTGCGCCGAAGATGATGCGGTACATCCCGTGGTGGGCTGCCCCCAATCGCGACCAATTCACTTGATGAGCAGCCGCCGATTCGAGTCCCTGAGAGGCAGGCTCTTCAATAGTGCCTGCAAATGGCCTATTCTCCATAAGCATCCGTACTTGATGGGTACTTGATGGGGCGATGTGAAGCATGAAGTCCGACACAACTGAGAAGGGCCTGGAGAGCCTGGTCATTTCTGGCTCGGCCCAGCGCGGCTGGCGCGAGGGTTCGCCGAGCGACTACGACCGCGAGTACGCCGTTGACCTCGCCCAACTGGCGGCCTTCCTGCTCGTCACGCAGCCCGACATCCCCGAAGCCCTCGACCTCGCGACCGCCGGCCCGACGCGCCAGAAGTTCCTCGCCCGGCTTCAGGGCGAGGTCAGCAAGCGCGGCGTGCTCGATGTGCTGCGCAGCGGCGTCAAGCACGGGCCGCACCAGATCGACCTCTTCTACGGGACGCCCTCGCCGGACAACCCGGCGGCGGTCGAACGCTTCGCGCAGAACCGCTTCAGCGTCACCCGCCAGCTGCGCTACAGCCGCGACGAGGCTCAGCTGGCGCTCGACCTCGCGCTCTTCATCAACGGCCTGCCCATCGCCACCTTCGAGCTCAAGAACAGCCTCACCAAGCAGACGGTCGCGGACGCCGTGGAACAGTACAAACGCGACCGTGACCCGCGTGAGCGCCTCTTTGAGTTCGGGCGCTGCCTCGTCCACTTCGCCGTGGACGACGGCGAGGTGCGCATGTGCACGCAGCTCAAGAGCAGAGCCTCGTGGTTCCTGCCCTTCAACCAAGGCTGGAACGATGGCGCCGGCAACCCGCCGAATCCCGACGGCATCAAGACCGACTACCTCTGGAAGCGCATCCTCACGCCCGAGGGGCTCACCGACATCCTCGAGAACTATGCCCAGGTCGTCGTGACCAAGGACGAGAAGACGGGGCGCAAGAAGGCCGTGCAGATCTTCCCGCGCTACCACCAGCTGGACGTGGTGCGCCGGCTGCTCGCCGACTGCGCGCAGAACGGCGCCGGCAGGCGCTACCTCATCCAGCACTCGGCGGGCAGCGGCAAGTCGAACTCCATCGCCTGGCTCGCGCACCAGCTCATCGGGCTGCGGAAGGACGATGCGGCGGTCTTCGACTCGATCATCGTCGTCACCGACCGGCGCATCCTCGACAAGCAGATCTCCGACACCATCCGCCAGTACGCGCAGGTCGGCGCCACGGTCGGTCACGCGGAGCGCTCCGGCGACCTGCGCAGCTTCATCGAGAGCGGCAAGAAGATCATCATCACGACGGTGCAGAAGTTCCCCTTCATCCTCGACGAGATCGGCGACGACCAGCGCGGGCGGCGCTTTGCGATCATCATCGACGAGGCGCACTCCAGCCAGGGCGGCAAGACCTCGGCGGCGATGAGTCGGGCGCTCGCGAAAGACGGCGCGGAGGTTGAGGACGAGACTCCCGAGGACGCCATCAACCGCCTCATCGAGTCGCGCAAGCTCCTGCCCAACGCCAGCTACTTCGCCTTCACGGCGACGCCCAAGAACAAGACCCTGGAGATCTTCGGCGAGGCGCGAAGCGAGGGCGGCGTGGTCAAGCACCGACCCTTCCACAGCTACACGATGAAGCAAGCCATCCAGGAGGGCTTCATCCTCGACGTGCTGCGCAGCTACACGCCGGTGAGCAGCTACTACAAGCTCGTCAAGAAGGTCGAGGACGACCCCGAGTTCGACGTCAAGCGGGCGACCAAGAAGCTGCGCCGGTACGTCGAGAGCCACGACCACGCGATCCGCCTCAAAGCCGAGATCATCGTCGACCACTTCCACGAACAGGTGCTGGCGCACAACAAGATCGGCGGCCAGGCGCGGGCCATGGTCGTGACCAGCGGCATCGAACGCGCCATCAGCTACTACTTCGCGATGCGCGAGTACCTCGCTGAGCGCAAGAGCCCCTACGAGGCCGTCGTCGCCTTCTCCGGCGAGCACGACTACCGCGGGCAGCAAGTGTCGGAGGCCTCGCTCAACGGCTTCCCCAGCAACAAGATCGCCGACCGCATCCGCGAGGACCCGTACCGCTTTCTCGTCTGCGCCGACAAGTTCCAGACCGGCTACGACGAGCCCCTCCTGCACACCATGTACGTGGACAAGGTCCTCTCGGGCATCAAGGCCGTGCAGACGCTCTCGCGCCTCAACCG
>JBAXRL010000262.1:0-4736 GCA_037131205.1 Actinomycetes bacterium
GCCTCCGCGGCCTCATCGCGCTCGCCGTGATCGTCGCCCTCGTGATCGTCGGCGGCGTCGCCTTGGCCCGCGCGCTCACGGGCGGCGGCGGCGAAGCCCCGGCCGCCGCCCGGGACGGTTCGGGCCAGGGCGACGCCCACGCGGCCGCGGACGCCGCGGGCGCGACGCCCGCCGCCGACGCGTCCGCCGAGCCGCCATCGGTCCGCGTCGTCTCCGGCGGCGACGTCATGGCCGACCGCGTCGTCAAGGGCTACATCAACACGTACGGCGCCGACGCCGTACTGCGCGGCATCGCGCCGCAACTCGAGAAGGGCGACGCCGCCTGGGTCAACCTCGAGTGTCCGCTCTCGACCCTGGGTAGCCCCACGCCGGGCAAGGACTACACCTTTGAGGGCCCGCCGAGCATGGCCAGGGCGCTCGCCGCCGCCGGCGTCGATGTGGTGACCATGGGCAACAACCACTCGGTGGACTACGGTCAGGCGGCGCTCGTCGACACCATCAAGCGCCTCGAGAAGGCCGGCGTGCAGGTCGTCGGCGCCGGCCGCGACGACGCCGACGCCTGGACGCCGGCGATCGTGAAGACAGCCGCCGGCGCGACCATCGGCTTTCTCGCCTGGAGCGACGTCATCTGGCCGGGCTACCGGGCGACGAGCGCGCCCGGCGTCGCCGAGCTGCGCACCGACATCCCGCGCATGAAGGAGTCCATCCGCGCCCTGGCAAAGGAAGTCGACTACGTGGTGGTCGGCTATCACTGGGGGCTCGAGTACGAGCACTACCCCTGGGGTGCGCAGACCAGTGCGGCGCACGCCGCCATCGACGCCGGCGCCGACCTCGTGATCGGACACCACCCGCACGTGCTCCAGGGCTTCGAGACCTACAAGGGCCGCCTCATCGCCTACAGCCTCGGCGACCTCGTGTTCGACCACTTCAGCATCGCCACCGGTCAGACCGTCCTTGTCGACGCCGTGCTCAGCGCGGATGGCGTGAGGGCCACGCTGGTGCCGGTCTACGTGTCGAGCAGCGGCATCCCGGCCGTGCAGAAGGGCGGCGCCGCGACGACGATCCTCAGCCTCGTGCGCCAGTACTCCAAGCCTCTCGGCGCCAACGTCGTGATCAAGGGCGATGTGGCGACCGTGCGCGCCGGGAAGCAGTGAGCGCCGACCACGGGACGACCGGCAACGTGGCGTCGGCGAGCCTGCTCACCGAGACCAGCTTGGTGCGCACTACCGCCGAACGCGCGGCGAGGTCGCCGAGGCGCTGGTTGCCCGGCGTGGCCCAGATCACGGCCGCGCCGAGCACGTAGAAGAACGGCAGCCAGTCGACGACGCGCAGCAGGTTGCGCACGAAGGCGCCGCCGCTGCCCAGCCTGGCGCCGTCGCGGCGCACCACGCGCAGGTCGCAGAGGCGCTTGCCCAGGGTCCGCCCCCAGACCGCCTCGCAGCACCAGAAGTAGATGAAGGCGCCGACGAAGGCCGCCACCCACAGTGGCCAGGAGGACGGCTCCTTGCCCACCTCCGCAAAGGAGCCGCGACCGAGGAGCACCACAAAGATGATGAGCGAGGCGAGCAAGGTCACGGCGACGACGACCACGAAGTCGATGAGGAGCGCGAGGCCGCGGATCCAGACGCCCTGGCAGATTCGCACGCGGTCCATCTCGCCGCGCTTGAACGTCGCGATGCCGGTGCGCGGGTCGGCGCCGCAGTCCGGGCAGCGCGGCGCCTCGGACGTGACCTGCCTGCCACAGCGTGCGCAGTCGATGAATCCCACGAAGCCACTCCCCCCTTGCGGTGCCCGGAGCCGTTCGGCGCAGTGGATTCTAGCAGGCGGTAGAATGGACTCTGGAAGGCGATGGGTGACGCGCTGCACCCGGCACGGCTCGATCCGATGCCTGCAGGGTACAGAGAGTGAGGCTTCGATGCGAGATGGCTTGCGGTTCAGGGCACGCGGCCCGGCTCTGACCCTCGTGCTGGCGATGGCGGTGGCGGTCGCGCTCGCCGGCTGCGCCGGGCGCACCACCGCCACGACGAGCCCGTCGCCCGGAACGAGCGCGAGCGCGGGCGGCGTCAAAGTGGACAGGATCGCCGTGGTCACGCCGGAGAAGGCCAACGACTTCGGCTGGAACCAGCAGGGCGTCGCGGGCGCCGAGGCCGCCGCCGCTTCCGTGGGCGCCGAGTGCATCGTGCAGGACGGCGCCGGCTACGGCGACATCACGCCGATCCTCAACCAGCTGGCCGGCGCGGGCCCGCAGCTCATCCTCGCGTGGGCGAGCGGCTACAACACGGTGGCCCCGCAGGTGGCGCGGCAGACCGGCATCGCGACGGTGATCGTCGGCGCCGGCGGTGACTCCGCGAACATCCCCGGTCTGGTCAACGACCTGGAGACCGATGCCCAGAATGGCGCCTACCTGGCCGGCATCCTCGCGGCACGCATGTGCAGGACCGGCGTCGTCGCCATCGTGGTTTCGGCCGAGGACGAGAACTGGACGAAGATGTCGGGCGGATTCATCGGGGGCGCACGCTCCGTGACGCCGCACATCAGGATCCTCTACGCGCAGATCGGGCAGGCGGGCTACGCGGACGCGGCCGGCGGCAAGCGCGTCACGGCAAGCGCCATCGCCGGGGGGGCGGACGTCATCTTCGGCATGGGCGACGGTTCGTCGTTCGGCATGATGCAGGCGTGCGAGACCGAGCCTCCGCCCGCCGGCGCCGACAAGGTGTGGTTCATCGACGTGATCGGCGACAAGAGCGCGCTGGACAAGAAGGGCATCTACCTTTCGTCGGTGGTGTGGGACTTCACCGCGATCGACGAGCAGGCCATCGCGGAGGTCGAGGCCGGCGCGTTCGGCAGGGCGACCTACCGGCTGGACCTGGACAACGGCATCAAGCTGCTGCGCACCAGGTTCATCCCCGCCGAGGTCTGGGACGAGATCGAGACCGCCAGGCAGGGCATCCTGGACGGCAGCATCGCGGTGCCGCTCACGACCACGGGGAAAGAGGTCAAGGCGTACCTCGGCTCCGGGAACTGACGATGGGGTCCGCCATGGGCGGCGCCGGCGGGGTGGGCGGGCGCGGTGACCTTGCCACGCCCGCCCGCCCCGGCGCCGCGACCGCCGCCGACGGGTCACCGGACGCGGTCGTGCTCGAGCTTCGCGGCATCACCAAGCTCTTCCCCGGCGTGCGCGCCAACGACCGCGTGGATCTCCTCGTGCGACGCGGCGAGGTGCACTGTCTGCTCGGCGAGAACGGCGCCGGCAAGTCGACGCTCATGAACGTCCTCGCCGGCATCTACAAGCCGGACGAGGGCGCCATCTGCATCGACGGCCGCGAGGTGTCGATCTCCTGCCCGCGCGACGCCATCGATCTGGGCGTCGGCATGGTGCACCAGCACAGCAGCCTGATCCCCGACTTCACCGTGCTCGAGAACCTCATGCTCGGCCAGGGCCACGGCTTCCGGCTGAGCGTCGCCAAGGCCCAGGCCGGCCTGCGGCGGTTGGCCGACACGCTCGGCGTGGCGGTGGACCCCGGCGCGCAGGCCGGGCAGCTCTCGCTCGGCCAGCAGCAGCATGTGGAGATCATCAGGGCGCTCTGGCAGGGCTCGCGGATCCTCATCCTCGACGAGCCCACGTCGATGCTGACCCCGAAGGGCATCGCCGACCTCGAGCAGGTGCTGATCCAACTGAAGCGGCAGGGCCTCGCGGTCATCTTCATCACCCACAAGCTGCGCGAGGCCTTCGCCATCGGCGACCGGGTCTCCGTGCTGCGCCAGGGTCGCCTGCAGGGCGCCATCGACGGCGAGACCATGAAAGCCGCGTCGGCGACCGAGCTGCAGCTCCTGGTGGTCGAGCTCATGTTTTCCGGCGAGGCCGAAAGCCTGGCGCACGTCGCCGAGCTGCGCGACCTCGCGGACCTGACCGACCTCCGTCGCAAGGCCGCCGCGGGAGAGCCCCTTCTGGAGCTGGACCAGGTCGTGGTCGCCGGCAAGCGCGGAGAGATCGGCATCGAGCAGGCGATCTCGTTGACCGTCCATGCCGGCGAGGTGCTCGGCGTGGCCGGCGTGGACGGCAACGGGCAGCGCCCGCTGGCGGAGGCCATCGTCGGCCAGCGCCCGCTGGCCGGAGGCGACGTCAGGCTCGCCGGCGCGTCGCTGCGCAAGCTCAGCATCGGCGCCCGCCAGCGTCGCGGCCTGCGCTACGTCACCGACGACCGGCTCGGCGAAGGCATCGTCGGGTCCATGAGCGTGGCCCTCAACCTCGTGAGCAAACGCCTCGGCAGGGCGCCGTTCTGGGTGCATGGCCGCACGCGCCCGGAGGTCATCGCCGCACACGCCGTGGCTCTGGTGCGCGAGTACAACATCGCTACGCCGTCCATCCATACGCCCGCCGGATCACTCTCCGGGGGCAACATCCAGAAGGTTCTGCTCGCCCGTGAGCTCTCGCTGGACCCCAGGGTCGTCGTGTTCAACAAACCCACCTACGGGCTGGACGTCAAGACCACCGCGGCGGTGCGCGCCCGCATCCGCGAGCTCGTCGAGGGACGCGCCGCCGGGGCGCTGCTCATCTCGACGGATCTCGAGGAGCTGCTGGCCCTCAGCGACCGCGTCGCGGTGCTCTCGCGCGGTCGCCTCATGGGAATCGTGCAGAACCGACCCGGCGCGGAGCAGGAGATCGGGGCTCTGATGATCGGCGGGCAGCACGGTGAGTGACGCGGCCAGAGGAACCGCGTCCGTCGCCGGCGCCC
>JBAXRL010000263.1:0-4735 GCA_037131205.1 Actinomycetes bacterium
CGTCGGGACGCGCCTCCGGAGGCTCCCGCTCGACCGCCTGGAGAAGGCCGCGGCCGAGCCCGCCCTGGCCGAGGAGCTCGCGCGCGTCTTCGAGCGCTGGGTGGCTGGCATGTCTGCCGGGGCGGCGCGCAGCGTCGTCCCCAGGCCCCGCGCCGACGTCCAGGTCGCTCCCGGCGCGGGGGCCCGGCTCCTGCCGGGCCAGCGCCTGCGCGTCCGCAAGGGCGTGGCCTGGGTCGAGCAGAGGGGCGAGAGCGCGATCTTCATCGGCATGGAGGAGGTCCCCGAGGCCGCAGGCGAGGGCTTCCTCCTCCCGCTCGCCTTCGAGGCCTGGCTCCAGGCGGTCGCGGAGGTCGAGGTGAAGGCCGTCGACACAGCGCAGGCGCTGGCGTCGGGCAGGGCGGTCGCCGGCCTGCAGGCGCTCGCCGCCTGCGTCCTGCGCTGCGAGTTCTTCAACTCCCGCCTGGAGGCGGTCGACGAGTACAACCGCCTGCGCGAGAAGGCAGCACGCGACCGCGCGGGGCGCGAGCACAGCCTCCACGACATCGCCTCGGTGCTCACGCGGGTCGCGTCCCCGCCGGCCCCTCTCGACCCGGAGGACGCGCTCCTGGTCGCGGCCACGCTCGTGGGGCGGCACATCGGGGTCACGATCAAGGCCCCGCCCAAGCCGCGGACGGACGAGACCAACCCGAGCCGCCAGCCGCTGGAGGAGATCGTCCGCACCTCCCGCGTCCGGACCCGCGTCGTGACCCTCAAGGGGGAGTGGTGGAAGACCGACGGCGGGCCGTTCCTCGGCACACGCGAGGTCGGGGGGGCGCCGGTGGCGATCCTGCCCGTCTCCCCGTTCGCCTACGTGGTGCAGGACCCGGTGTCGGGGGAGCGCGTCCCGGTCGACGAACGGGTCGCCGCCACGCTCGCGGGACAGGCCCACACCTTCTACAGGTCCCTGCCCGACCGTCCCCTCTCGCCGCGGGACCTCCTCGCCTTCGTCGCCCAGGCGTCGAAGGGGGAGCTCGCGCTGCCGCTGGCCGTCGGGTCCGGGGGGGGCCTCCTGGGCATCCTCGCCCCGTTCTTCATGGGCCTCCTGGTGGAGGAGGTCATCCCCCAGGCGCAGCGCTCGACGCTCCTGCAGCTCGCGCTGATCCTGCTCACGGTCACCGTGGTGACCTCCCTGTTCGAGGTGGTGAAGGCGCTCGCCATCCTCCGCGTCGAGACCAAGATGACCGCCACACTCCAGCCGGCGGTCTGGGACCGCCTCCTCACCCTCCCCTCCGGCTTCTTCCGGCAGTTCACCTCCGGCGACCTCGCCATGCGGACCCAGGGCGTCGAGCAGATGCGGCGCATCCTCTCGGGGGTCACCCTCACGACGCTCATGAGCAGCGTCTTTTCGTTGTTCAGCCTCGCCCTGCTCTTCTACTACTCGGTCCGGCTCGCGCTCTACGCCACCGGCGTCGTCCTCGTCGCGCTCGGCACGACCCTCGCTCTCGGGTACCTGAAGGTCCGCCTCCAGCGGCAGGTGGTGGCCGTCGAAGGCCGGATCTCGGGGCTCGTCCTCCAGCTGCTCGGCGGGATCGCCAAGCTCCGGGTGACGGGGTCGGAGAGCCGCGCCTTCTCCCGCTGGGCCGCCCTGTTCACGGAGCAGAAGCGCCTGGCGTTCGGGACCGGGGCGATCGGCAACGTCATGGAGGCCTTCAGCTCCGTCTTCCCCCTGCTGGGCTCCATGGTGATCTTCGTGGCCCTCCTCTCGCTCCAGAAGGGGGCGGCGCCGGGGCAGCCGAGCCCGGTCAAGCCCGGGGATTTCGTCGCCTTCAACGCAGCCTTCGGCTCGTTCCTCATCCAGGTGCTGGCCGCCGGCGTCGCCGCGATGCAGGCCCTCAACGTCGTTCCGCTCTGGGAGCGCGCGCGGCCGATCCTGGAGGCGCGGCCGGAGGTGGACCTCACCAAGGCGGACCCCGGCGAGGTGACGGGCGAGATCGAGGTGAGCCACGTCACCTTCCGCTACCAGGCCGACGGCCCGTCCATCCTCTCGGACGTCTCCCTGAGGATCGAGCCGGGCGAGTACGTGGCCCTGGTCGGCCCCTCGGGCTCCGGCAAGTCCACCCTCCTGCGAATGCTGCTCGGGCTGGACGTCCCCGAGACCGGCTCCGTCTACTACGACGGCCGCGACCTGCAGACGCTGGACGTGCAGAAGCTGCGCCGCAAGATCGGCGTCGTCAACCAGGGGGCCGTCGTCCGCGCGGGATCGCTCTTCACGAACATCGTCGGGCTCCTCCCGCTCACCCAGGACGACGCCTGGGAGGCCGCCCGCCTCGCGGGGCTCGACCAGGACATCCGGCAGATGCCGATGGGGATGAACACCGTCCTGCAGCAGGGGGGCGGCACCCTCTCCGGGGGGCAGAGGCAGCGCCTCATGATCGCCCGCGCGATCGTCTCCCGCCCTCGCATCCTCTTCTTCGACGAGGCCACCAGTGCGCTCGACAACCGGACGCAGGCGATCGTCTCGCGGAGCCTGACGGAGCTCCAGGCCACGCGCGTCGCCATCGCCCACCGCCTGAGCACGATCCTCGGCGCCGATCGGATCTACGTCCTCGCCGCCGGGCGCGTCGTGCAGCAGGGGACGTACCGGGAGCTCGTGGAGCGCGAGGGGCTGTTCCGCGAGCTCGTCAGGCGCCAGTTCGCGTAGGGGTCCGGGCGGCCCCCGCCCCCTGGCCATCGTACACCCTCTCCCCGGAGTCCCTGCTCGCCCCCGGGTTGACCTGTAGGCGGCCTCTCCCTATCCTCACGCTAGACTGACTAGTCAGTGCGGGAGGCTCCGGGATGAGAAGCTGGCAGCTCCAGGAGGCGAAGGCGAGGTTCAGCGAGGTCGTCAAGGCCGCACAGCAGGAGGGGCCCCAGGAGATCAGCGTGCGGGGCGAGCCCACGGCCGTCCTGGTCTCCAGGGCCGAGTTCGACAGGCTCCGGAGGCCGCGCCCTTCGCTCGTGGAGTTCCTGCGGACCTCTCCCCTGGCCGGCGTGGAGCTGGACCTGGCGCGCGACCCCACGCCCGCGAGAGCCGTCCGGCTGTGAGAAGCCCTGCGCTGCAGCTGCTCCGCGCGCACCCCGGGAATGAAGGCCCGCTGGCGCTTCTCCCGTGAGCTACCTCCTCGACACGAACGTCCTTTCGGAGCTCGTCCGTCCAAGGCCCGACGCCCGCGTCGTCCGGTGGTTCCGGGAGGTGCCCGGCGAGGCGCTGCACCTGAGCGTGCTTACGCTGGGCGAGATCCGGTCCGGAATCGAGCGGCTCGGCCCCGGAGCGAGGAGAGAGAAGCTGCGCCTGTGGCTCGAGACGGAGCTGCCCGCCTGGTTCGAGGACCGCGTCCTTCCGGTCGACGCGCCCGTCGCCGACCGGTGGGGCCGTCTCCTCGCGGAGGCGGGCCGGTCCGTTCCCGCGGTAGACGGCCTCCTCGCGGCGACGGCCCTGCATCACGAGCTGCGCCTCGTCACCCGCAACGCGGAAGACTTCGACTTCCCCGGCCTCGAGGTGGTCAACCCGTGGCTTCCGTGAGCCCGGGCCGCCGGCCCTGCGCCGGGCTTTCTCCCCGGTCCTTCTCCTCGACGTCCCCGCATGAAACGCCGAGGAGGAGCGCCCGGACGAAGGCGATCGTCTCGCAGAGCCCGATGGAGCGGCAGGCCACACGCGTCGCCATCGCCCACCGCCTCGGCACGATCATCGGCGCCGAGAGCATCTCGACCCGGGCGGCGATGGACCGGCCGGACGGCCCTCGAGAACGCGGACACGGCGCTCGCCCGCCCGAACCGGGTCGGCTGTCCCGCCGCGCCCTGAAAAGAGGGGAGGCACGGGCCCCCCGCTCTCCCGATGCGATCCCGAGACCTTCCCGGGGAGATAGGATCTTCCGGATGGACCTTCTCTACCCTCTCCTGTCCTCCTTCCCCGAGAGCTCGTCCAAGATCCCGTCCGTCACGGTCCTCGTCAACCGGGAAGTCCCGGCCGCGGACGAGAAGTCGTTCCTGGCGACGTTGAAGAGGCTCCTCGAGGAGTTCGACCGCTTTCCGGGGACGTCGGGAAGCGCAGTCTTCCGCCGGGAGGAGGGCAGCGCGGTGGAATTCTCGATCCTGAAGCGGTTCGCGAGCGAAGCGGACCACGAGGCGTGGCTGGCCTCGCCTGGATTCGCCCGCTGGCGGACGGAGGTCACCCTTGCCGGCCACGCGAACGACCAGGTCATCCGCTACGCCGGGATGGAGAGCTTCTTCGTCTCCGCCAAGGCTCCCGCGGCGCCGCCGACCTGGAAGATGGCCCTGCTGCTCCTGCTCGCCGTCTACCCGACGTCGCTGGCCGTGTCGCACTGGCTCGCCCCGGCGCTCGCGAACCTGCCACTCTTCGCCGGGGCGCTCGTCACGTCGGTCCTCATGGTCCTGTCGATGACCTACGTCCTCGTCCCCGTCCTTACGAAGCTGTTCGACGCGTGGCTCCACCCCGCCGGGAGCCGGTAGGCGGAGCTGACGCGTTGACTCCCGGATCGGTCCCGGACCCGCGCGTTCCCGTCCGGTGGCGCCCCGACAGGGCCGTGGCGGTGTCGCCCGACGGAGCGGAGGTCTGGCACTTCGGCGGCGCGGGGCCGGTCCGCCTCGCGGGACGCGGAGCCGGGCCCGTCGCCTGGGCGGTCGACGGGCGGCGCACGCTGGACGAGGTCATTGCCCACGCCGTGGCCGCCGGGATGCGCGGGGAAGACGCCGAGAG
>JBAXRL010000264.1:0-4726 GCA_037131205.1 Actinomycetes bacterium
CCGAGCTACGTGGGGATCCGGGGAGGGGCCGCAGCCGCGATGTGTCCACGGGCGCATCCGTGCGTGCAGACCTGGCGGGATCGGCCCTTGGCGAGCCCGCGCTCAGGCGACGGCGAGCGCCTGCTCGAGGTCGCGCCTCAGGTCGTCAGCGTCCTCGATGCCCACCGAGTAGCGGATCAGCCCTTCGGGGATGCCCATGGCCGCGCGCTCCTCGGCGGTGCACTCCACGTGGCTGGTGGTGGCCGGCACGCCGGCGAGCGTCTCGACGGCGCCCAGATTGGCGGCGAGGTGAGCGAGGCGCAGCCGCGGCAGAACGCGCTTGACCGCCTCGAAGCCGCCCTCGAGCGCGAAGCTGAGCATGCCGCCGTAGCCGTCCATCTGGCGGGCGGCGACGTCGTGGTGCAGGTGCGACTCGAGGCCCGGGTAGTTCACCACGGCCACCGCCGGCTGCCGCTCGAGCCAACGCGCGATCGTGAGCGCGCTCTCGTTCTGCCGGCCGATGCGCAGGGCCAGCGTCTTCATGCTGCGCACCAGCAGGTAGGCGGCCATCGGGTCGAGCGAGGCGCCGGTGATCTCGCGGTAGTGATAGACCCTGGCGATCAGCTCGGGAGCGCCGCAGAGCACGCCCCCCAGCGCATCGGCGTGCCCGCCGAGGAACTTGGTGGCGCTGTGCAGCACCAGGTCGGCGCCCAAAGCCAGGGGGTTCTGGTTGATCGGCGTGGCGAAGGTGTTGTCGGCGACCACGAGCGCCCCGACCTCGTGCGCGGCCGCCGCCAGCCGGGCGATGTCCATCACCTTGAGCGTCGGGTTGGTCGGCGTCTCGAGGTAGACAAGGCGGCAGCCCTGGGCGATGGCCGCCTCGATCTGCTCGTGGTCGCTGGTGTCGCAGAGCTCGACCTGCACGCCGATCCGCGGCAGGAAATCGACGAACATCTGATTCGTCCCGCCGTAGGTGTCCTTGACCGACACGACGCGGTCCCCCGGCGAGAGCAGCGCGAACAGGGTGTTGCTCACGGCCGCCATGCCTGTGGAGAAGCTCGTGGCGGCCTTGGCGCCTTCGAGGATCCGTACCTTCTCCTCGAAGGCGCGCACGGTCGGGTTGGTGTTGCGACTGTAGATGTAGCCGGGCTTGCGCCCGAGGGCCACGTCGAGCCACGACTCCACGTCGGGGTAGCCGTAGGCGGCGCTGTACACGATGGGCACCTGCGTGGCGCCGTGGGCAAGCGCTGCTTCCTCGCCCGCCCACACGGCGAGAGTGGCGGGCGCGAGGTCTGTGTCTTTCATCAAGAGACTCCTTGTGTGTGTCGCGGGGGTGCAGCCCCGGCCGAGCTCCAGCCGTTGTGGCAGCATAGCACCGGCAATCCCGGGGACGGATGGGGTAGGCTGGGCCCCGACAACGAAAGCGGCTCGGCAAGGAGGGCGACGTGGACGTGTTCGAGGCGATCGACTCGCGCTACAGTGTGCGGGGATACAAGGCGGATCCGGTGAGCGACGAAGCGCTGCAGCAGGTGCTCGAGGCCGCGCGGCAGGCGCCGACCGCCTGCAACAAGCAGCCGTTTCGCATCGTCGTGATCCACACCACAGGCCGCGAGGAGGAGCTGAGGCGGCTCTACGACCGCTCGTGGCTGGTTCAGGCGCCGCTGGTGCTCGCTGTCATCGCGGTGCCCGGCGAGGCCTGGCGGCGCGCGGACGGCAAGCTCTACGAAGAGGTCGATGCGACAATCGCCATGGCCCACATGGTGCTCGCCGCGACCGCCCTGGGGCTCGGCACCTGCTGGATCGCCGACTTCGACTCCGCCGCGGTGCGCGAGGTGCTCGCGCTTCCGGACGACGTCGAGCCCACCGCGCTCACGCCCCTCGGGTATCCCGACAAGGCGAGGACCGGCGCGGGCCGGCGGCCGCTCGACGATCTCGTCAAATACGAGCGCTGGTGAGGGCGCGCCGGCGCGACCGCACTCACACGCCTTCGACGCTCGCGAGCACGCGCTCGAAGCGCGCGAGCGCTTCGTCGATCACCTCGTCCGTATCCGCCATCGAGGTGTACATGCGCGAGCCGGCGAGGGTGATCATGCCGCTGGCCGTGTAGGCCGCGCCCATCTCTTCCATCATGTGCTTGCGCGGCTTGAGCTCTTTGGCCAGGCGCAGCGGGTGCTTGAGATCGAGCAGCATCACACCGGCGGTCTCGAGGTGCACGATCGAGCCCTGGTTGTAGGCGACGAACGGCAGGTGGTAGCGGCGGATGATGTCGCAGAGGCCGGCCGTGAGGCGGTCGCCGGCGCGGCCGGCGATCACGGGCGCGTTGGTGCGCTCCATCTCGGTGATCGCGAAGTAGCCGGCGGCGCAGCTCAGCGGATTGGCGCTCAGGGTGCCGCCCACATAGGCGCGCTCGCCGCTCTTGCCGCCGATCCCCGAGGCGAAGCTCACCATCACGTCGCGGCGACCGCCCACGCCGCCGGCCATCGGGTAGCCGCCGGTGATGCACTTGCCGAAGATCGTGAGGTCGGGGCGCACCCCGAAGTAGCCCTGCGCCCCGCCCAGCCCGAGGCGAAAGCCCGTTACTACCTCGTCGAAGATGAGCAGAGCGCCGAGCTCGTCGCAGAGCTCGCGCACCTGCGCGTTGAAGTCGAACGGCGCCGGCCGCGTGCCGCTCTCGGGTCCGATGGGCTCGACGATCACGGCCGCGGTGCCGCCCATCAGCTTGTTCTGCCGCAGCTTGCGGCGCAGGGCGGCGAGGTCGTTGGGGAAGACCTCGCGGGTACGCGCCGTGGCGCCGAACGGGATGCCCTTGGCCTCGAAGCGCCAGGTGCCGGGCACGTGCAGCCCGTACACCATCTGGTCGCTCCAGCCGTGGTAGGCGCCGCCGAACTTGATCACCCACTTCTTGCCGGTGAACGTGCGCGCCGCGCGGATCGCGGCCATCACGCTCTCGGTGCCCGAGCCGAGCATGCGGAACATCTCGCACGACGGCATCAGGCGGTTGACGAGCTGGGCCAGCTTGAGCTCGTACTCGTGGAACAGCCCTGTGACCGGGCCGGAGGCGGCGACCACCTCCGCGACCTTCTCGCGCAGCGGCGCGAAGTTGCTGCCGAGCACAGTGGGGCCGCCGGCCTGGAGGAAGTCGATGTACTCGTTGCCGTCCACGTCCCACAGGTAGGCGCCCTCGGCCTTCTCGATGGCCAGCGGGAAGGGGTAGTTGAAGGCGAGGTTGTGCTGCACGCCGCCGGGGATGAGCTCGGCGGCTTCGTCGGTGAGCTCCTTGCTGCGGCGGCACTTCGTCTCGAAGTAGTCGAGGTAGGCGACCATGGCATCCCGCTTGAGGGGACGCAGGGGCCGGCTCACGAGCGCCTGCAGGCGCCGCGAAACCGCCTCGACGTCGGGATAGGCGCTGATGGCATAGCCGGCGAGCTGGGCGCCGCTGGGGCCGGCGGCGGGCCAGAGCAAAGGCGCCGGAGACGGAGTCTCCGCCGGCGCCTCCCCGGCCGTGCTCGTGGTCGCCGCGGCCGCCTCCGCTGCCGCGGCCGCCTCCGCTGCCGCGGCCGCCTCAGCCTCCGCTGCCGCGGCCGCCTCAGCCACCTCCGCCGCCCGTGCGGCGACGAGCTGCTTCGCCAGCTTCTTCTCGTCGCCGCGCAACTTGGCGAAGGCGATCTCACGGATGGGCGCCGGGACCTTGTGCACCTTGTCGTCGGTCATCAGCGCCAGCAGGTAGTCGAGCGCCACCTTCTCGAGCAGCGCCATGTTGAACACCGCGCGCTCCGTGTCGCCGCCCAGCACCAGGACGCCGTGATTGGCGAGGATGAACGCGTTGGCGCCGCTGGTCACCGCCCGCCGCACGTTGTTCTTGAGGAAGGAGGTGCCGGAGGGCGCGTAGTCGATGATCTCCACGGAGCGCCCCAGAAAGCGCACCTGCTCGTCGAAGAGCGCCGGGATGGGCCGGCGCACCAGAGCCAGGGCGCTGGCGTAGGGCTGGTGCGTGTGGACGATGGCGTTGACGTCGGGGCGCTCGCGGTAGACGGCCCCGTGCATCCCCGCCTCGATGGACGCCTTCAGCTTGCCCTCGAGGCGCTTCTGCTCGAAGTCGAGCACGACGATGTCGTCGGCGCGCATCCTGGCGTAGTCATAGCTGGACGGTGTGACGGCAAACGCCTGCTCACCGGGCACGCGCACCGAGACGTTGCCTTCGGTCGCCTTCAGGTAGCCGCGTTCGAGCAACGCGCGGCAGGTAGAAACGACCTGCTCCCTGGAGGACGCGTACTGCCCCATCGCGTGGTCCTTTCATCGACGACGCGACCATTCTTCATCGGCGGATGAGTCGCGTCCAGCGCGTTTCTGCCGGCCGGGGCGCGACGGCGGCCTCAGCCGTCGAGCGTGCGCAGGTACTCCGAGATCGCCGCCAACCCGCCCTCGAGGACGTCGCGTGCGCACGCATAGCCGAGCCGGAAGGAGTGCTCCTCGTCGAAGGCCGCGCCCGGCATCACGAAGGCGCCGTTGAAGTCGAACAGCGCCTGGCAGAGCTCGACCGACGGCAGCGGATACTCGTAGCGAATCAGCGTGGTGGTGCCGGCCCGCGGCCGCACGTGGTGAAGCCGCGGTTCCCCGGCCAGCCACTCGTCGACCACGGCGAGGTTGCCGCGCACGATCTGCAGATTGCGGGCGAGCACCTCGCCGAGGTGTTCGAGCGCCAGCACGGCGAGCGCGTCGTCGAGCACGCCGCAGCTGATGGTGGTGT
>JBAXRL010000265.1:0-4723 GCA_037131205.1 Actinomycetes bacterium
CGAGGTCGAGCGCGGCCTGCTCGTCTGCGGCACCGGCCTCGGCGTGTGCATGGCCGCCAACCGCCACCGCGGAGTGCGCGCCGCCGACTGTCTCACGCCTCATCTCGCCGACATGGCGCGCCGGCACAACGACGCCAACGTGCTGTGCCTCGGCGGCCGCCTGCTGAGCGAAGACGAAGCCTGGGCGATCACCGAGATCTGGCTGGCGACCCCGTTCGAGGGCGGCCGCCACAGCCGGCGCGTCGCGCTCATCGACGAGGAGGGCGAGCCCTCGTGAGCCCGGTCGGTCGCGAGTGGCGCCGCGAGCCCCTCTATCACCTCGACCCCGAGCTCAACGAGCTCCTGCGTCTGGAGCTCATCCGCCAGCAGGAGACGCTCGAGCTCATCGCCAGCGAGAACTTCGCCAGCCGCGCCGTCCTCGAGGCCACGGGCTCGGTGCTCACCAACAAGTACGCCGAGGGCCTCCCCGGGGCGCGGTTCTACGGGGGCTGCGAGATCGTCGACCGCGTCGAGCAGCTCGCCATCGACCGCTGCAAGGCGGTCTTCGGCGCCGAGCACGTCAACGTTCAGCCTCATTCGGGGTCCTCGGCCAACCTGGCCGCCCTGTTCGCCCTGCTCGAGCCCGGCGACACGCTCATGGGCATGGAGCTGGCGCACGGCGGTCACCTCACCCACGGGCTCGACATCAATTACTCGGGGCGCACCTACGACGTGGTCCCGTACCATGTGCGTCGCGACACCGAGACCATCGACTACGACGAGCTCCGCGAGCTCGCGCTGGAGCGCCGCCCCAAGCTCATCATCTGCGGCTACAGCTCGTACCCGCGGACCGTCGACTGGGCCGCCTTCCGCGCCATCGCCGACGAGTGCGGCGCGCTGCTGCTCGCCGATATCGCCCACATCGCCGGCCTCATCGCGGCCGGCGTCCACCCCAACCCGGTGCCCTACTGCGACGTCGTCACCAGCACCACGCACAAGACCCTCACCGGCCCGCGGGCCGGCCTCATCATGTGCCGGCGGCAGTACGCCAGGGCCATCGACCGGGCCGTCTTCCCCGGTATGCAGGGCGGGCCGCTGATGCACGTCATCGCCGCCAAGGCGGCCTGCCTCAAGATCGCCCAGAGCGAGCCGTTCCACCGTCTGCAGCGCCAGATCCTCGTCAACTGCGCGGCCCTTGCCGAGACTCTCGCCGACGGCGGTCTGCGGCTCGTGTCGGGGGGCACCGATGTGCACCTGGCGCTGCTCGATCTGCGCGGCGCCGGTCTCACAGGGCTGGAGTGTCAGGATCTGCTCGAGAGCGTCGGCATCACCGCCAACCGCAACGTCGTGCCGTTCGAGGAAGGCAAGTCGTACGCCGCCAGCGGTCTGCGCGTGGGCTCGCCGGCGGTCACCACCCGCGGGTTCATGGAACCCGAGATGCGGCAGACCGGCGAGCTCATGCTGCGGGCTCTGGCGGCGCGCGGCAACGACGCCGCCCTGGCGGAGATCCACCGCGAGGTGCTCGACCTCCTCGAGCGCTTCCCGCTGTACGAGTTCCTGTGAGCGACGTCGCCGCGGGCAGCTCGGCGCCCCAGAGCCCACGGCCGAGCTGGGACGAGTACTTTCTTCAGCTCGCCCGCCAGGCGGCGACGCGTTCCACCTGCCTGCGCCGTCAGGTCGGCGCCGTGCTCGTGCGCGACAAGCGTCTTCTCGCCACCGGCTACAACGGCGCCCCCCGACACACGGTTCACTGTCTCGACGTGGGGTGCCTGCGCGAGCAGCTCGGCATCCCCTCCGGCGAGCGCCAGGAACTGTGCCGCGCCATCCACGCCGAGCAGAACGCCATCATCCAGGCCGCCGTGCACGGCGTGGCCATCGAGGGCGCCGTGCTCTACACGACGCTGCACCCGTGCATCCTCTGCGCCAAGATGCTCATCAACTGCGGAGTCCGCGAGATCCACTACCTCGAGGGGTATCCGGACGAGCTCTCGCGGGAGATGCTCGCCGAGGCGGGTGTCGCGGTCCACCAGGAGACACTGCCATAGACGGGCCGCTCCTCCTGGAGAGCCCTGTGCGCACGGCGGTGCTCGGGTTTCTGATCGCCGCCGTCATCGTGTACGTGCTCACCCCGCTCATGGGGCGGCTGGCCCGCCGTACCGGCGCCGTCGACACGCCCAGCGACGACCGCCGCATGCACGTGCTGGCCACGCCTCTGCTCGGCGGGCTGGGCATGTACCTGGGCTGGATGATCCCGGTCATGATCCTGGTCAAGGTGGACCGCTCCGTATGGGGTATCATCGGCGGCGCCACCATCGTCGTGGCGGTCGGCCTGTTCGACGATCTCTACGAGCTCGAACCGATCGTCAAGTTCATCGGTCAACTGCTGGCCATCGGCGTGGCCATCTACTTCGACATCCGCATCAACCGCATCGGCGTGCCGTTCACCGACATCACGGCCCACCACCTCCCGACCATCGTCTCGATCCTCGTGACGGCGTTCTGGATGGCGATGATCGTCAACATGGTGAACTTCATCGACGGCCTCGACGGCCTGGCCGCGGGCGTCTGCGGCATCTCCGCGCTCACCTTCTGCGTGATCTCGCTGAGCACCAACTTCCCGGCCGCGGGGGTGATCGCCGCCGTGCTCGCCGGAGCGACGTTCGCCTTCCTGCGCTTCAACTTCCACCCGGCCAGCATCTTCATGGGCGACGCGGGCTCGATGCTGCTCGGCTTCGTGCTCGCCTGCCTGAGCGTGCAGAGCGTGATGAAGGGCACCGCGGCCATCGCCCTCGTGCTGCCGCTGCTGGTGCTCGGCGTGCCGTTCGTCGACCTGTCTCTCATCGTCTGGCGGCGCTGGCGCCGCGGCGTGCCGTTCTACTCGCCGGGGCAGGACCACGTGCACCACGACCTCGTCCTCGTACACGGGTTCTCGCAGCGCAAGAGCGTCCTGCTGCTGTACGGCTGGTGCCTGCTGCTCAGCGGCCTGGCTATCGCGGTGCAGCGCAACAGCCTCCCGGCCATGGTGGTGCTCGGCGTGGCCGCGACGGTCGCCACGGTGTACATGGCGCAGCTGCTCAGCCGCTACCGTTCGCGACGTCGCGGGCTGCCCGACCCGCTGGCCGCCGGCGTGGGCAACAACCCCGCGGGCGCCGACGGCGCCGACGACGCCGCGCGGAGGTAAGGGCCTATTCGGGGAGGCCGGCGGCCGGCACGCGGGCCGCCGCCGGACCCGGCGGAGCATGAGGGCCGCGTTGCAGGCCCCCGAAACGGCAGGTAGAGTAGGATCTTGCAATCACCAGACGACAGGCGGGACGACGACAAGAAAGGCTCATCCACCTCGGCCGAGTCGGTCGCCTTTCTGCTGCTGGGGGGCGTCGTCACCGGCCTTGGCGTCGGCGCCGGTATCGACTGGCTCGTCAAGACCTTTCCGCTGTTCACGGTGATCGGCGTGTTCGCCGGGTTCGCCCTGGCGCTGTACGCGATCTATCTGGAGACGAAATGACGACGAAGGGGAAGGAGCGGCACGTGCGCAGGCAGGCGGTCGCACCGCTGCTTCTGGGCGCCATGACTGTGGTCGGCGCCGTGGTCGCCGGGCTGCTGGGGCAGGCGGTGTGGGCGGCCGCCCTCGGCGCCGGCCTCTGCCTGGGCTACTGGGCGCTCGAAGCGCTGGCCTGGCGACGCGGAGCCGCCGTGCCCTTCGGCGCGGCGCTGGGCGTCGCCCTCGGCGCCATGGTGCTGCGCTTCGCCCTCGTGCTCGGCGTCCTCATCCTGGTGGGCGTGTTCGCGAGGCCCGATTTCGCCACCGCCGCCCTGGCCTTCCTCGCCTCGTTCAGCGTGTACGTCGGCGTGCGCCTGTTCACCTATCCGCCCGCCGGGGGCGCGGCTCGCGAGGCGGACGCCAGATGAGCCGCAAGCTGAAATGGGGCGTCTTCGGGTTCATCGCCCTGGGCGCTCTGGTGCTGCTCGCCGTGCTGCCGGGCGGTACCAAAGAGGAGTTCTCGGTGGCCGACGAGTTCACCCTCCATCCCATCATCAGCCTGCCCTCTCTGGCGGGCATCGACCTGTCGGTCAACAAAGCAGTGGTCTATCTGTGGATCGCCACGGCCGTCCTCGTCGTTTTGGCGATTGTCGTCAGTCGCACGATCAAGAAGCAGCCGGGTCGCTTTCAGTACACCGTCGAGGTCCTCTACGAGCTTGCTCGCGACAGCATCGTCGGCGGCGTCATGAAGAGCGGCAAGGCCACGTGGTTCCCCTACATCGGGGCGATGTTCTTCTTTGTGCTCACCTCCAACCTCATCGGGCTCCTGCCGCTCCCGCTCGGCGAGCACTGGCAGCCGTCCTACTACGCCGCCACCGCCAACCTCTACGTCACGCTCACCCTGGCGCTCTTCACGTTTGTCTTCACCCACTATGCCGGCATCCGCAAGAGTGGCTTCCGGTACTTCGTGAACTGGGCGCCGTCAAGTGCGCCGCCGGTGCTCAAACAGCTCATCTGGGTGATCCACCTGGTCAGCGAGGTCTTTCGCCTGGTCTCGCTCTCCGTGCGTCTGTTCGCCAACATGCTCGCCGGGCACGCCATCCTCGGCGTGTTCTTCGCCATGGCGCTCATCTTCCAGAACTACCTCGCCGCCCTGATGCTGCAGGGCGGCTCCGTGCTCATCTACCTGTTCGAGATCTTCGTGGCCTTCATCCAGGCCTTCATCTTCGCCATCCTCTCCGCCGTGTACATCGGCGGGGCGCTGGA
>JBAXRL010000266.1:0-4716 GCA_037131205.1 Actinomycetes bacterium
CTCAGAGAGCTGGAGGAGCGCAGTTCGGCACGACGCGTGAAGCTTGCCGAATTGGTCGCCATGGCGCGCGACTTCAGCGTGGCGCTCGACACTCTCGTGTGGCGTCTGCACAATCTGGGCTGCTGGCCTGATCGTGCCGCTGTCGATGGCCTGCTGTGCAATCCGCGGCTTCGCGAGCTCGATCGCGCGTCCCAAGCGGGGGAGTGGTCAGAGCCTCCTCAATTGCCTGAGCGCTTCGTCCAGTCGGCATATGCGGCGACCCTTCGCGGTAGGCTGTCCCGGACCAAGCTTGCCACGTATCTGCAGTGTGGCCTACCCGATCTACCGACGTGTCTGGCCACCTACGGCATCGATGAGGGTCTTGCCGAGCTGACCTCGCAGGACATCTTGCTCGAGTTCCAGACGGGCGATCTCGACCCCATTGCCATGCCCCGTGAGCAAGAGTAGGCCTCCCTGCTTGATCCTTGATGCCGGGCCCATCATCGGCCTGCACGAGCTGGGCGTCTGGAAAGCGTTTGTGCAGCGGTACGAAGCTGACGTTCCACAGCTGGTTCTGGACGATGAAGCGCTCTTCCACAGCAAGGATGCCGCCACCGGGCACAGCGAGCCTATCGACTTGGCCGCTGACGCTGGGGCTGGGCGCGTTCTGGCGGCGGCCGCGAGTCTGACGGCGATCTTGCCTGTGGCGTCCCGATTCTCTGACGCCATCGAGCTTCACGATGGCGAGCTCGATGCCCTGCATATCGCTCGAGGAGTTGTTGGGCATGGTGGGCCTGGGCCGGCAAGTATCGTGGCGCTTCACCAAGGGGTTCACGGAGCGTCACAAGCGCGAGGGCGGGGAGCGGGCTGTCACCGGCTTCGGGTCGTCAGCAAACTGAGCGAGGAGCCGCTTGAGCCCTCTCATGGAAGCCATCGTCCAGATCCTCGCCGCCTACCTCAAGGAGCATCACCGCGAGCGCAGCGCCGTCTCGATCAACGACGCCTTTCAGCAGCGCTTCCACGTGCCGCTGCCGGACGAGCTCAACGACTCGCACGAGTTGCCGGGCCGCGCGGCCGACGGAGCGACCTACGCGCAGGCTCCCGCGAATGCGGAGGTCGTGATCCACGAGTGGATCGAAACCGCGCGGGAGCTGGGCCGACCGATCCCTCGGCCCAAAGATCGCCTGCTGTTTGCGTGAGGGGCCGAGACAGACGCAGCGCATGGCCGCGAGGCGAGGGAGTCTTCAGCGGCCCTCCGGGGCGATGCCGCGTGCTCTCAGGCCGCCTTGTGCGGTCGCACCGCCAGCGGCGTGTCGGGCGTGATGGTGAACTCCAATCCCAGGACCTGGGCGACGCGATGCAAGGTGGTGAGGGTCGGCAGCGTCTCGCCCGCCTCCCAGCGTGCCAAGGCAGGCTGCTTGATCCCCAGCCGTTCCGCCATCTGGCGCTGGGTAAGGCCGGCGTCAAGCCGCGCCGCGATCAGCGCCCGCCGAAACTCGTACTGCGGGCGCAGCTCTAGCCGCGCGGCCTTGAGCGCGGGATCCGCGGCCTCCATCTCGGCCAGGCAGTCCTTCCAGTCCATCAGCCCATCCTCTCAAGATAGTCGGCCATGCGCTGTTTCGCTGTTCTCAGTTCCGCCGCTGGGATCTGGGAGCAGCAGCCGCCCGCCTGAGGCCGCAACGTACAGCACCCGGTGCTGCACTTGCCCGCGCACCCGCAGTTCCCACAGCTTGTCCCCGACGCTGCGCACGTGTGGCATGCCCAAGGCGAGCCCGAAGTTCTCCAGAAGGTCGATGCCGACCGTGACGCGCGCCCTTTCACCGGGGGGCAAAGCGGTCAGGTACTCACGTACCGGGCAACGTCCGGCCTGAGTGGCGCCGAGAGTCACGGTCCATCTGACCACAGCCGCAGTATAACACCAGTGTTATCAGTGCGTCCCCGATCATGACGGGCTCTTCGAGGTGAGCGACTGGTCCATTCTCTCACCCTGTTCGTGCCGGCCGCTCACGCCTTGGTGGAGCCGATCGGCGCGGAGGCGCCGGGGACCCGGGCGACCGCGGTGTACGCCTTATTCGGTGACGTGACGAAGGTCAACGGCTTCTCGCGCTACGCCGTCATCGACGACCGTGGCGACCACGTCAGGGACGAGATCCAGAGCCTGCTTCAGCAGGTCGGCAGCTTGGTCTACTGGTCCGACCGCTCACCCTGGATGGAGCGCGTAGCGCGGCAACGCCTGCGAGCATCGACTCGGCGAGCCGCTCGCGGCGCTCACCAAGGGTGGCCAACGCGCCCTGGAGCCGGTCCTCGCCGAGCACCTGCAGATCGTCAACTGGCACGAGGGGTAGCCGGCCGAGTGGCGACCACGCGGCGGCGAGGAAGCGCGGCCGTTCATCTGGCGCGTCGCCAGGGACGGCTCGGTCAAGCCGCTGAGCTGAGGCGCCTGCTATCCTTCTCCCCAGCGGCAGCCAGTCACGGAGGATCCCATGCCCGACACACCATACGAAGACGTCCAGATCGAGGGCCACCTCATCGACTCGCTGATGATGCCGCGGATCATGGACAACGTCATGGACCTCGACGGCGAGTTCGAGATGCTCAAGTTCGAGGTCGGGCGCATGAAGGACGACCCGTCGCACGCCGTGATGCGCATCTTCGGCCGCGACGCCGCGCACCTCGACGAGCTGCTGCAGGCGATCACCGAGTTCGGCGTGGTGGCCGTCAAGCCGCAGGACGCCGTGCTCGAGGCCGCCGACATGGGCGGCGTCTTCCCCGACCGCTTCTACTCGACCACCAACCTCGAGACGTTCGTGCGCGTCGGCGGCGAGTGGATCCGCGTCGCGCATCCCGAGATGGACTGTGGCATCCGCGTCGATGAGGCGGCCGGCACGGCCGAGACCGTGGCCATGAGCGACGTGCAGGCCGGCGACCGTTTCGTCACCGGCCATCGCGGCATCCGCGTGCTGCCGCTCGCACGGCCGCGCGAGAGCCAGCCGTTCGAGTTCATGGCTTCAGCCGTCAGCAGCGAGAAGCCCAAGGCGCAGATCGTGCGCGAAGTGGCCCGCGAGCTGCGCCAGGTCAAGGAGCAGGGCAGGCTCACGATCGCCGTCGTGGGCCCGGCCGTGGTGCACACGGGGGCGGCGCCGCATCTGGCCCGCCTCATCGAGGCGGGCTACATCGGCGCCGTCTTCGGCGGCAACGCCATCGCCACCCACGACATCGAGTCCAACCTGTTCGGCACCTCGCTGGGCATCAGCCTCAAAGAGGGCACGCCTATGCCCGGCGGCCACGAGCATCACCTGCGCGCCGTCAACACCATCCGCCGCTGCGGCTCCATCCAGGCCGCCGTCGAGCAGGGCGTCCTGACCGGCGGCCTCATGTACACGCTCGTCAAGACCGGCACGCCGTTCGTGCTCGCCGGCAGCATCCGCGACGACGGCCCCATGCCCGAGGTGATCACCGACGTCATGCAGGCGCAGAAGGTCATGCGCGGCTACGCGCAGCAGGCCGGCGCCTGCCTCATGCTCAGCACCATGCTGCACAGCATCGCCGTCGGCAACATGCTGCCGGCCTCGGTGCGCACCGTGTGCGTCGACATCAACCCGGCGGTCGTCACCAAGCTCGCCGACCGCGGCAGCTTCCAGACGGTCGGCATCGTCACCGACGTCGGCCTGTTCGTGGAGCAGCTCGCCGACGAGCTCGACGGCGCCGGCAGCTGATCGGCCGCTGTCCGGCGTGGCGCGTTCGGCGGTGAAGCCTCGTCAACCGGAAGCGTACCAAACGCAAGTGACATTGCGTTTGGTAGCACTATGTGCAATCATCGCTGCATATGGTACGGAGAGCCTACTGGATCGAGCGCATCGAAGAACTGTGGGGCCTGCGATCGATCGTCTGGCTGACTGGCGTGCGCCGCGTCGGCAAGACCTGTCTGACGCAGTCCCTGGCGGACGTCGAGTACTTCGATTGCGACGATGCCGCAGTCCGGGCCGGCATGAGCCAGCCGATGCAGTTCCTGGAGCGGCTGAGAGGCAAGCGGGTCGTATTCGACGAGGTCCATCGCCTCGCTGATCCGAGCGGCCTCCTCAAGAACGCCGCCGATCATTTCCGCGACGTCAAGATCGTCGCCACTGGCTCGTCGCGGATCTCCGCCTCGCGCAAGTTCCGCGACACGCTCACCGGGCGCAAGTTCGAGTTGCACCTGCGGCCGATGATCTCGCTCGATCTGGGCCCGTTTGGCGACTCCGACGTGCGGCATCGTCTGGTGCGCGGCGGCCTGCCCGAGCACTTTCTCACGCCGCAGCCGGCGCGCGTCTTCCAGGAGTGGATGGACTCGTTCTGGGCCAAGGACATCCAGGAGCTCTTCCCCGTCGAGCAGTATGGCCCGTTTCGCCGGTTCGTTGAGATGGTGCTCGCCGACAGCGGCGGCGTGTTCGAGGCGACTCGGTTCGCCGGCGCCTGCGAGCTCAGTCGCCCTACGATAACCAGGTACCTCGCGATCCTTGAGGCGACCCACACCGCCACGGTCGTGCGGCCGTTCTCGACGAGACGCGCCACAGAGATCGTCGCGACGCCCCGCGTCTACGGGTTCGACACCGGCTTTGTGGCGTTCCACCGAGGCTGGCGCGAGTTGCGTAGTGAGGATCTGGGGGCTCTGTGGGAGCATTTCGTCCTGAACGAGCTGCTCGCCCGTCTCGACCTCGATCGGGTGCACTACTGGCGCGACAAGCATGGCCACGAGGT
>JBAXRL010000267.1:0-4698 GCA_037131205.1 Actinomycetes bacterium
CGCCTCCAACGGCATGTGCGCCGGCAACACGCCTCACGAGGCGCTCGTGCAGGGCGTCTGCGAGCTCTTCGAGCGTCACGCCCTGACGCGCATCTTCCTCGAGCAGCCGCGCCTGCCGGAGATCCCGCGCGCGTATTTCGGCGACGCAGAGATCGTCGCCCGGATCGCGCGCCTCGAGGCCGCCGAAGGCTGGCGGGTCACGGTGAAGGACTGCTCCCTGGGCATGGGCCTCCCCATCATCGGGGCGCTCATCCACGACCCGGCCGGAGGTTCGTGCGCCTTCCACATCGGCGTCGCGCCCTCGCCGGCCACGGCCCTCGAGCGCTGCCTCACGGAGGTCTTCCAGACCGGGGTCGCGAGCAGGCTGCTGCCCGTCGACCTCAGCGACGATCCCCTGGCGCGGGCCCTTGAGGGCGGCGAGATGTACTTGATCAACCATCACGTGATGCAGTACTTCCGCGTGGGCGCCGTGCGCTTCCCTCTCTCCATCCTTGACGCGCCGGAGGGCGTCGCCTTCGACGGCAGCGGCTGGGAGGAGGGCGCCGACGACGCTGAGGACCTCGCCATCCTGCTGCGCCGGATCGAGGCGCTGGGGCGCAGACTGCTGGTGCGCGACGTGTCGTTCCTCGGCTTCCCCGCCTACTGGGCCTACATCCCCGGGATGAGCGAGTCCCACCTCCTGGACCTCGACGAGCTCGTCGGCTGGTACAAGCTGAGCAACGACCACATCCTCACGTGGAACGACCTCGCCGGGGCCTCGACCGCCGAGCTGCGCGCCTTCGCGGAGACGGCCGCGCGCTATCTCGAAACGCCCCCGTCCGGCCGGCGCAACCCCGACGCGCTGCTCTTCGGCGGCCAGGCCGCGGCCGGGCGCTCGCGCTTCGGCGAGTGGCTGCCCTACGTCTTCCTGCGCCTCGGCGACAGGCCTCGGGCGGCCGCGCTCCTGCACGTCGGAGGCGTTGGCTCAGACCAGCGGTCGCCTGCCGAACGCTGCCTGTCGTCCGCCCTCGCGCTCGCCGCGAGCGGGCTGGGCGCGGCCGCCGTCGAGGAGCGTCTGCGGCGGCACTTCGCCGAGCTCGAAGTGCAGGCGGCGATGCTCTGGCTCACCGATCCGGAACTGGCCTTTCACCAGCTCGAGCTCCCGGTATGCTTTGATTGCGAGCGCTGCCCGTACCTTTCGAGCTGCGGATTCATCGGGGCGGCGCACGTGGTGGCTGCGGTGAAGCAGCGGCACGAGGCGGATCCACCGGGATGCGACGGTCTCGCCCGCGTCTTCGACGGGCTCTGCCCGGAAGGGCGGGCGGGCGATGACTGAGGAGCAGACGATGTCTGAGCAGGAGCGCCGAGCCTTGTACCTGCGGCCGTGGCACGCCTTCGTCTACGACGGTCACGAGTACGTGCTGAACACAGGGCGGCTGCTCACCCGCAGGGTCAGGCCCGGCTTCATCGCGACCCTCGAGCGGCTCGCCGCCGACCCTCTGGCGCCGCGCACCGACGACGACGAGCTCGAGCTCTTCCAGCTCGAGCTCGTGAGCGCAGAGCCGCTGTCCGCGGGGCCCGGTGAGGCCCCCGCGCCGCGCACGCCGCCGCCGATCACCTCGATCAATCTGATGGTGGCGCAGCGCTGCAACCTGCGCTGCATCTACTGCTACGGCGGCGGCGGCGAGTACGGCGACCCCGGCATGATGAGCGAGGCTACGGCGCGGCGCGCCGTGGACTGGCTCATCGCGCAGGCCGGCGCCGCCGAGCGGCTCTCGATCTCCTTCTTCGGCGGGGAGCCTCTGCTCGCGCTGCCCCTCGTCAAGAGCACCGTCGTCTACGCCCGTGAGGCCGCGGCCGCCGCGGGCAAGACCTTCGGCTTCGCCGTGTGCACCAACGCCATGCTGCTCGACGACGCCACGATCGCCTACCTCAAGGACAACGACATCCGCGCCCTGGTCGGCTTCGACGGCCCGCCCGAGATCCACGACCGCAACCGGCCGCGGACGGACGGCAGCCCTTCGTCGCCGGTCTTCCTGGAGCATGCCCGGCGCCTCACCGAGGAGATGCCGGACGCGGCCAACTTCAGGGCCACGATCTGGAGGAGCGAGGACCTCCCGGCCGTGGTCGACTACCTCGGGCGCTTCTGCCGCGGCAGCTACCAGACCGCGTTCGCCGCCGCCTGTCTGCACGACGGCGAGCCCGTACAGCAGGAAGGGAAGCCGTCGCCGGCCGACGGCATCGGCTTCGCGCGCGAGAGCATCGCCGCGTTCATCGCGGCGGTGCGTCGCGGGGACGAGGCGGAAGTGAGCCGCTACGCCAGGTGGCTGGACTTCGGCGCGGCGCTCGCACTTCTCGGCCCGCAGCGCCCGCAGCGCGATCACTGCGGGGTGGGCTCGTCGATGGCCGCGGTGGGTGCGGGCGGCACCCTGTACGCGTGTCACCGCTTCGTCGGCTCGCCCGACCACGTCATCGGCGATGTGTTCGCGGGGACGGGCGATCGCGACCAGTTCGTCAACAAGCCCACGTTTCGCACGGAGCCGTGCGCCTCGTGCTGGGCGCGCCCGTACTGCGTGGGCGGCTGCCTGCACGACAACCTCGGGGCCACCGGCGACATGTTCAAGCCGTCGGACGACTACTGCCGCTGGGTCAAAGCGTGGATCGAGGGCGGCATCCACATGGACCACGAGCTGACCCCGGGCGACAAGGAGCTGCTCTACGAGCACAAGCTGGTCGCCCGCAGGCCCTGCCCCTACGACATCTGAGGGACGATCTGATGGACGCGGCCCAGCCTGTGGCGAGGAGCGCGCGGCCGAGCGGCGGGAGGGTCGCGGCCGAGGCCGGCACGAGGGCAGCGCGACCCGGCGGCGGGGACCTGCCCCGCTGCGACCTCGTGCTCGTCACGATGCCCTTTCAGCACGTGCGCTTCCCCTCGCTGGCGGTCGGCCTGCTGAAGGCGATCCTGGCGCGGGAAGGTTTCGCCTGCCGCGCCGTCTACGCCAACCTGCGCTTCGCCGAGCGGCTGGGCCTCGACCTGGCGCTGCTCGGCGAGCGCCAGTGGAACGTCTCCTACCTCGGCGACTGGCTGTTCCAGAGGGCGCTGTTCCCGGGCGCCGGGGTGTCGGCCGCCGAGCTCGTGCGCGACTACGTGCGGCCCGGCGACGTCCCGGCCGCCGAGCTCCGCCGGCTTGAGGAGCTCGCCGCCGCGGCGCGTCTCAGCGCCGAGCGCTTTCTCGACGACCTCGCCGCCGAGATCGTGGCCGACGAGCCGACGGCCGTCGGTTGCACCATCACTGTGGTGCAGCTCACGGCTGCGCTGGCCTTGTTGCGGCGCGTCAAGGAGCTGGCGCCGCAGGCGGTGACGCTTGCCGGCGGGCCCGGCTGCGAAGCCGGCCCGGGGCGCTCGATCCACGAGGGCTTCCCCTTCGTCGACTACGTCGTCTCGGGGGACGCCGACGAGCTCATCGCCCCGCTGCTTCGCGGCATCACCTTGCGCAGCGCGGGGCTTGCCGGCGACGGGCCCCCCGAGGGCGTCTATGCCCCGTGGCACCGCGCCCACGGCTACCCCGAGCCCGGCAAGGATGGGGCGTGGCGGGCACGCGTGGCTTCGCTCGCCGGGCTGCCGACGCCCGACTACGACGAGTACTTCGAGACCCTGGCCGCCTCGCCGGGGCTGCGCGACGCGCTCGTGCCCGGCGTCTCCTTCGAGACCTCGCGGGGCTGCTGGTGGGCCGAGGCCGAGGGCGCCTGCGCCTTCTGCGGCGACTGCGGCTCATGGCCGGCCTACCGGCGCAAGCCGGCCGCCCAGGCGCTCGCCGAGATCGCGGAGCTGCGCTCGCGCTACGGCGCCACGCGCCTCGTGGCCACCGACAACGTCATCGACCGCTCGTACTTCGACGGCTTCTTGCAGGACCTCGCGCGGGAGCCGGGGGCGGCCGTGTTCTACGAGGTCCGCCCCGACCTCGGCAAGGCTCAGGCGCTCAGCCTGCGACGCGCCGGGGTGACGTATGTGCAGGCCGGCATCGAGAGCCTGCACACTCCGGCTCTCAAGGCCATCCACAAGGGGGTGGCGGCCTGGCAGAACCTGCAGTGCCTGCGCTGGGCGCGGCAGTACGGCCTCACGCTCTCGTGGTTCTTCATGACGAAGATCCCCGGCGGTGAGGACGAGTGGGACGATGCCCAGGCCGCGCTCGTGCCGCTGCTCACCCATCTGCAGCCGCCCAACTTCGTCGGCGTGGTGCGAGCGGAGCGCTTCAACCGCTACTTTCGCGAGGCCGCTGAGCGCGGCCTGCGGATTCGCGCCAAGGAGCCGTACCTGCGTCTCTTCGCCCCGGTGCGAGCCGCCGCGCAGGGTTTCACCTTTCACTTCGAGGAGCTCGGGGCGCAGGAGGAGCTCGCCGACCCGCTGGACTTTCTGCTGCGCCCGGGGCGCGGCTTTCTGCGGCGCGCGGTGGCCGCGTGGCGCGCCGCCTTCGCGGACCCCGCGACGCGACCGCGCCTCGAGTGGCGCGCTGAAAACGGCGCGCTGTGCGTCGTCGACACGCGCCTCGCCGCGGTGGCCGCCGAGCACTGCCTCACGGGCCTCGAAAAGGATCTGCTCCTGGCGGCCGACGAGGCGCCCCGTGAGGAAGCGCTCATCGCGCGCCTCGCAGGCCCGGGCGCCGCGCCCGCCGCGCTGCGCGCGGCCCTCGGCGCCCTCGAGGAGCGCCTGCTCGTCGT
>JBAXRL010000268.1:0-4682 GCA_037131205.1 Actinomycetes bacterium
GCACCTCGTCGGGCCAGCGGTAGCGCCAGGGCTTCTTCTTGCGGCTCGACTCTTCCTCGTCGACCTCGTAGTCGAGGAGGAACTCGCAGGCCGTCGGGATGTCGGTCCAGCCGTACGCATCGAGAACCGCGCGATCCATCGCCGCGTGCAGCTCGCGCAGCTTGATGATGTCCGGCGAGTCCTCCTCCGGGTCGTGGAAGCGGTTGTAGGTCTTCGTGAGGCCCTCGTTGTTGCGGACCATGAGGTCGGCGCGGAACTCGTAGTAGGTCTTGCCGACCGACTCGAGGTCGGGGCGCGACTCCCAGGCCTCGGGGAACGGGAAGGTCTCGAAGCAGTCTGATGGTGTGTACACCGCATCGTCCTTCATCGTTGAGCCGAAGAAACGCGCCCAGAGTTCGTGAACACGGGACTGGACTGCTGCGAAGGCGGCATGCGTCTCGAGCGGGAAGGCAATCACCTTCTGGCTATACACAATCCGTGTTGGAAGAAACGCGAACGCCATGGTTCGACTAGTCTGCGCGATGACCATGGCACGGCCCAACCCTTCCAAGGTGCCAAACAGCGCTGCAGCGTAGCGGCCGAACTGCCACCAGTACTCCTTGCGCCTCCTTCCATCCGGATTGTCTTTGAGCTTCATGCGCTCCGGCTTGACCCTCTCGTCGACAATCCGAATGAGTTCGGGCCATCGACGCCAGCACTCCTCCTCGCTCAGCTGACCGAAGTTGATGACATAGCGACGGGGAGCGAGAGTGGGACTGCTATTCAACTCCTCGCCACCGATGAGAGGCCAGATCACGTCGGCATTCCCGGGGTTTGATTCCACGAGAGAGTGCATGTCCTCGAGCGGAGTCGCGATTCCCTTTGCGTCTTCGTCGTCGAACGTGAATCCGACGCCATAGACGTCCGTGCCGCGGAAGCTGAGCCCAGCATTGGCAGCAAGCCTCGCTGGATCCTCGTGAGCACCGCGATGAAACAGGTAGGCGGTGATGATCTGCACGTGTCGACCGTCAAGCTCAGCCAGCTGCGGCAGCCGACTTGATGCACCTCTTGTCACGTGAACAACACTGACGACAACCGAAGCCTGGCCCGGCCAACGAACCCGCCTGAGGGCACAGTAGATGCTGCCGCCGTGACCGCATATCCAGGTCAGGCCCGCGTGCCGCGTATCTCCCTGGGCAATTGTGTTCGTTGCAATGAGCCCGAACGCACCGCCATCGCGCACGAGCCCGAAAGCACGCCGGAAGAAGTAGGCGACGAGGTCCGCGTTGCCGTGAGCGCCTGCGTTCGCCGCAAGGAGCCAGTCCGCATACTGGGTCCCGAGAGCGGCTGAGATTCTGCTGCCACCCAGGAACGGCGGATTCCCCACGATCGCATCGAACCCGGGATTCCCGCGCTCGAACACCTCCGGGAACTCAAGCTCCCAGTGGAACGGCGCCAGCGGACGCTCGGCGGTGCGCCACTCCTCCAGCCAGCTCCGGTAGGTGCCCGCCTCGCCGCGCTGCACCGCGTCGGCGAACACCGTGAGCTTTGTCTCGCGGTCCTTGCGTTTCTCGCCCGAGAAGAAGGCGGCCAGCACGAGGTCGCCGAGGAGCTTCACCTGGTCGAGCTCGTCATCGGCCTGGCGCAGCAGCTCCGTCCGCTCGCCCTCGGGCACGTCGTCGGTCGCGCTGCGGATGCGGCTGCGCAGCTCCACCGCACGCTCGATGTGCTCGCGCGCGCGGAGTGAGACGAAGCCCTGGCGCTCACGCGCCACATCCGCGTCCCAGTGGAAGCCCTCGATCTGCGCGCGCGTGAGCCCCACCAGCGAGTCGCCGTGCTTGAGCGCGTGGTCGACGAAGGTCAGCGGGTGCTCGCGCGCCAGCGTGGCCAGCCACAGCGACATCTTGGCGAGATCGACGGCCACCGGATTGCGGTCGACGCCGTACAGGCAGCGCTGCGCCACGAGGCGGCGGGCGAAGACGACCTCATCCTCGTCCGCCGGCACGCTGGGCCTGCCGCCGTGGAACTGCCATGACTCGATGAGCGCGTCGCCGAGCTGGCGGCAGGTCTCGACGAGAAACGCGCCCGAGCCCATCGCCCAGTCGCAGACCTTCAGGTCGAGGAGCTGGTCGGCTGCGGGCGGAGCGCCGTCCGCTCCGCTCAGGCGCTCGAGGATGGGCGCGAGCGTCGTGCGCACGATGGGCTCGGTCAGCGACCGCGGCGTGTAGTGCGAGCCCGAGCGCCGCCGCTCCTCGCTGGGCTGCAGCACCATGGAGCCGGGCGGCACGACGTCAGGCGTGGCCTCCCGGTCGATGAGCGGTTCGAGCGCGGCGTGAAGCTCATCAAGTGAAGCGGCGGCCTCAATGCCCTTCTTGACGCCCGCCGCCGGCTTGCGGGCCGTCTGGTCCGCGAACCACTTGTCCCGCTTCTCGGGCGTCACGCCGAGAAGCGCCTCGAGGTCGACGGTGACCGGCGCGCCGAGGCGCTTCGCCGGTTTGATGGCCAGCGAGCGCCCATGCGCGGTCTTGAGGCGGAAGCCCATCATCGTCTCGTACACCGAGCCGATCTGTTCCACGTCGAGCGCCCGGTAGGAGATGCGCTCGCCGTCCAGCACGAGCAGCTTCTCGAGGGCGCGGTACACGGTGCCGTCCGGCACCAGCGGCGCCTCGATGCGCTCGTGGATCTGACGGGCGCCGCCGGCGCCGCGACCCTCCAGAAACGGAAAGCGATCGGGGTCGAACAGCACCCCGTGGCGCTCCGGCAGGCGCATCCTGCCGGCCTCCGCGCCGTCGTGCACCATGCGAAACAGGGCGACGAGCTGTGCCCAGGCGCCGAAGCGCTGGTCCATGGTGTCGGGGAAGAGGGCGTCGTCCTCAAGCAGCCGCTTGTGCAGACCGGCGATGGAGTAGTAGTTCACGAAGGCGTCGTCGCCGGGGAGCATGCCGCGCTCCTCGGCGTAGAGCAGAAAGACGAGGCGCAGCAGCACCGTGAGCAGTGCGTGGTAGACCTGGTCGGGGTGCTCGGCGAGCGGTCGGCGCAGCAGCTCACCGCCGCCGGCGTCGTGCGCCGACTGAAAGCCGCGCAGCAGCTCGTAGAGCGCGTGCAGCACCTGCTCGGCGAGCCGCTCGCTGACCTCGTTCTGGTACTTGCGGCTGTCCTCGAGGAGCCCGGTCAGGCGCTCCGCCCGCGGCAGCGTGAGCAGGCGGCGTTCGTTCAGCAGCAGGCGCATCGCCGTGCAGATGGGCCGGCCGGCCGTGGTCAGCATGTCGGCCACCTGGAAGTCGAGCCAGCCGGAGCTCTCGCCGCGCGGCGCGGAGACCAGGCGCAGGGACGCGCCGTTGAAGAGCACGCCGGTGCGCACGCCGGTCTGGCGCAGCAGGCGCTCCATGCGCCCGTGCGCGGAGGCCTCCAGCCGCCCGGAGCCGCGCTGCACGCGGTCGAAGTCGTCGCCGGGCTCCAGCACCCGCACGAGCATCTGCCACTCCTGCCCGCCGGCCTGCGGGTCGCGCTCCCTGACCGCGAAGTCGGCGCGCAGCGTCTCGCCGTACTCGGGCAGCGCGACCTCGAGCTCCGCCGGCACGGGGCTCCCGGCGCCGCCGGCGTAGTACTTCGGCGCGAAGCTCCAGCCGAGGACCCGGCGCGCGAACGCCTCGAAATCGGGCACGAACCACTGCGGCGTGCCGGCAGGATCCGCCGTGCGCTCCGCGAGGCACTCCTTGAGCAGAAGCTGACCCTCGACGTCGCGGCGGTCGAGGATCGCGCCGGCCTTGACCAGCGCGCCCGCCGAGACGACGAGGCCCGTGGGCTGCACGAAGCCGAGCCATTCGAGATGCGCCAGCACCTCCGGGGCGAGCCGCGGCCTGGCCATCAGCTTCTCGTCCCGGCCATCAGTTGCTCTCCGGCCACAGATAGACGAGGCCGACGGGCTCGACGCGCGTGGCCTTGACCTCGTAGAAGTCGCGGATGCGCTGGGGCTCCCGCTCCAGGTCGCGCTCGAACTGCTGCAGGCGGAGGCGCCACGAGCGCACGTCGGCTTCGAGCTGGCGCTTCTCCTCCTCGTCGAAGCCGAGCGTGAGCTGGCTCGCGTCCGCCTCGTAGCGCGCGAGCTCCCTGAGCACGCGCGCGCGCTGGCGCTCGAGCACCTCGCGGAGCTGCTTCTCTTCGCGCTCTCCGCGCCGGCGCAGACGCTGGGCCGCGGTCGCCGCAAGCTCCTCGGCGCGCGCCGCGAGCTGCGGGAGCAGCTCCTCCACGTCGCGCGGCGCGCTCGCCAGGAGCCTGCCCTGGATGGTCTCGGCGGGCGCCCGCGTCGCGCGCTCGCGCAGCGTGTCCTCGAGGAGCGCGAGCGTGCGCGACTCGGCCTCCTGCGCGTAGGCCTTGAGGGCCGGGGCGCGCTGCGCAGGATCCACCCAGCGCGCCGTCAGCGGGACGACCTCCTCGTGCAGCCGCTCCGCCCCCTGCCCGTACAGCGAGAGGCGCCCGAGCAGAACCACGCGCGGGATGGAATCGCCGGCCTGCGCCAGGCACGCGCGCGAGAGGTCGTGGTAGATGAACCCCTGCGCGCGGAACCTCGCCAGCAGCCGCTGCGCGACGCGCTGCTCGAGGTGCAGATGGACGACCTCGTCGGTGAGCACGCCCGCGTCCTCGAAGACCACCGGGCGGATGGGCGCCTCGCGCCGCCAGTCGGCGAGCTTCTGGTCGCGCCT
>JBAXRL010000269.1:0-4671 GCA_037131205.1 Actinomycetes bacterium
TGGACATCCGCAGCCTGCGGCTCCACAAGGAGCTCATGCTGTGGATGTACGACGAGGGACTTGCTGAGCGGCAGGAACAGCTCTTCGCGGAGGACATCGCCAACTCGCACGAGGTGACGATCACCGATCTCGACATGCTCAGCCGGAGCGTGCGCTTCCGCAACTCGTTCATGCGCCTGCTGTCGTACTTCATCTGAGTCACGAGCGATGTCCGGGCCGGCAGACCAGCAGACGACCGGCAGCGGAGCGACCGACAGAGCCGGGACGGAACCGCCGAAGGCGCACGCGCATCGCGTGGTCGGCGAGACTCGCTGGCCGATGGCCGTCGCGGTCGTTGCCATCGTGGTGATGACGGTCCTGCTCCCGAACAGCCTCATCGTGCATCCGCGCTGGGGAGTACCGGTGCTTGAGTGCATCTTGCTGGCCGCCGTGATCATCGGCGACCCGGGCAAGATCGACCGGCGCTCGCGACCGGTGCGGATCCTGTCCGTCACGCTCATCGCACTCCTCGTCGGCACGACGCTGTGGTGCACGGGAGCGCTCATCGCGCAGCTCATCGTCGGCGGGCCGGCCGCCAATTCGGCCGGGGCGTTGCTGGCCGCCGGCGGCATGGTCTGGCTGACCAACTGCATCGCCTTCGGCCTGCTGTACTGGGAGCTCGACAGCGGTGGGCCGGCCGTGCGCGCCCACGGCCTGCCGGCCCACCCCGATTTCGCCTTCCCGCAACAGCTCAACCCCGAGCTCGCCCCTGCGGACTGGCGGCCGCGATTCATCGACTACCTGTACCTCGGCTTCACCAGCGCCACCGCCTTCAGCCCCACCGACATCATGCCGCTGCGCCCCTGGAACAAGATCGCCATGATGGCCCAGTCGACGATCTCGCTGGTGCTTCTCGGCCTCGTGATCGCGCGCGCCGTCAACGTGCTTCAGTAGGGCCGCGGCGCGGCGCCGGCGGCCCCCGACCGCGGACAAAGGAAGACCGTGACGAACGAGCACCGCTCCAAACGCAAAGAAGGTGTGGAAGGCCGCATCCGGCGCCGGTCGGGCAAGGCGGTCGCCAGCCGGCGCGTGTTCGCCTATCTCGCCGGCGCGACCGCGACTATCGGCATCTTGGCTGGGGTCCTCGTGACGATCATCGATCACAAGGACTTCCCGACCGTGGGGGACGGCATCTGGTGGGCGATCGTCACCTTGGGCACGGTGGGCTACGGCGACATCGTGCCGCATACCGGCTGGGGCCGCGTCGTGGGCGCCGTGGTCATCGTGGTCGGCGTGACCTTCATCTCGTTCCTCACCGCAACCGTGACCTCCATGTTCGTGTCCGCCGACCAGGATGAACGGACCGCCGAAGCGGAGACGCTGCGCGCCTCTCGCGAGGCGGAGACCCAGGCAATGCTGCAGAAGCTGCTGGACCGCAGCGCAGCCATGGAGGCGAAGCTCGAGGCGCTGGCCGGCGAGCGACCGGAGCGCTGATCGGCGTGCCCGCCGGGTGGCGCGGGCGGCCGCGGCGGCCGCGGCGGCTCCGGCCGCCCCGGCGCGGGGTAGTACGAAAAGGGAAGACAAGGATTCCTTAACTGTCGGGCCGCGTACGGCCTTCCGCAGGCTCGCTCGCCGGGGGGAAGATAAGGATTCGCCGGAATTCCCTATCTTCCCTCACAGTACTACCCCGCCGCGGCGGCTCCGACGGGCGGGCGCGGCGAACGCGGCGCGCGCGGGCGGGCGCGCGAGCGGCCGCGGCGGCTCCGGCGGCCGGGCGGGCGCGTGCGGCGGCTGCGGCGCCATGTCCGCCTTCTCGCCGCTCGTCGATCCGGATCCGGAGGCAGATCGCGTAACCTGACGGAGGGGGATGGTCATGCCTCGTAGTTTCTGAGCGTCGAGCCCCGTACTATCCCGAGGTGACGGCTCTCCGCGTCCCGACTAGTCTTCAATCCGCATCCATGACTTGGCCTGCCGATCATTCGCGTGTCATGTTACCCTTGGGTCACACACCTCGAGAGGAGGGCCTGACAGTGGGCACGATCATTCCGCGCTGGGAGTGGCGCACGTTCGGCGAGGAGCTCGAGGCGACCGACGCCACGTTTGCCGCCCTCGAGCCCGAGCTGATTCAAGAGAGCGACGAGACCTATCTGCTCTCGCCGGGCACGGACGCCGCCGTCAAGATCCGCGCCGGCCTGATGGACATCAAGGAGCTCGTGGAGGTCGACGCTGACGGCCTCGAGCAGTGGCGGCCGGCCATGAAGGAGACGTTCCCGCTGCCGCGCGGCGAGGCGGACAAGGTCTGCGCCGCGCTGGGCGTCAACCCACCGTCTCCGGGGACGGCCGCTTTCTCGCTCGATGAGTTCCTCGCGGTGCTCGCGGCCCCGGAGCGCGGCGTGCGCGCGGTCGCCGTCCACAAGCGCCGCCTGCACTACACGATCAATGAGTGCATGACGGAGGTGACCGACGTGGTCGCCGAGGGGAAGACGGTGCGGACGCTGGCCATTGAAGCGACGGACGCCGCCCGCGTGATCGCCACCGTGCGGAACCTGGGCCTCACCGGTGATGCGAACACCAGCTACCCGCGCTGGCTCAAGGCCGCCGCCGGCATGGAAGGCTGAGGGGCTGTCATGCCGGTCTACGCGGTCATCGACGTCGGCACCAACTCGGTCAAGTTCCACATCGGCGAGCGTCGCGAGGATGGCTCGTGGGTCACGCTCGTCGACCGCGCCGAGCTCACGCGCCTCGGGGAGGGCATCGCGGAGACCGGCGATATCGCCCCGGCGGCCATCGAGCGCACGGTCGCGGCCATCGCCGGCATGGCCGACGAAGCCCAGGCGAACCGCGCCTCGGCGCTGGTCGCCGTCGGCACCATGGGGCTGCGGAGTGCGCAGAACGGCGACGAGCTCATCGCCCGCGTGCGGGAGCGCTGCGGCGTTGCCATCGAGGTCCTCCCCGGCGAGGAAGAGGGCCGGCTGGCCTACCTCGCCGCGAAAGCCGGGCTAGGCCTCGCCGAGGGCTCCGTGGTCGTCTTCGACACCGGCGGCGGCAGCACGCAGTTCACCTTCGGCCGCGGCTCCGAAGTGGACGAGCAGTTCAGTCTCAACATCGGGGCCGTGCGCCTCACCGCGCAGTTCGGCCTCGGCGGCCCCATCGCCCGGCAACAGCTGGACGAGGCGCTCGCAGCCATCGCCGGCGAATTCGGCCGCCTCGACGGCGTGCCGCCCCCGGACGCGCTTGTGGGCATGGGCGGCGCCATCACCAACATGACGGCGGTGATGCTCGGCCTGTCGCCCTACGACCCGGAGGTCGTGCAAGGCACGGTGCTCAACCGCGCCGCGGTCGATCGCCAGATCGAGCTCTACCGCGCCTACGATGTGGAAGCGCGCCGGCAGATCGTCGGGCTGCAGCCCAAGCGCGCCGACGTCATCCTCGCCGGCGCCTGCGTGGTGCGCACGGTCATGGACAAGCTCGGCCGGGACGCCCTGACCGTCAGCGATCGCGGGCTACGGCACGGCGTACTGCTCGAGCGTTTCGGCTGAACCCGCGCGCCGTCGCGTGCCCTCTTGCGCGCGCTGCGGTGACGGGACATGATGCGCGCAGGGCTACCTGCTGGTTACTGAAAGGGCCTCGCGATGCCATGAGTCACGCGAGGCTCCACCGGAGCGCCGCGCGTCGGCGCGCCGACCGAAAGGAGATAGGCGATGACCCCCAAGGCGCCCGAGCCCGAGCTCGTCAGCGAGCAGTTCGCGGAGATGATGGAGCTCGTCAAGGATTCAAAGAGCGTCGAGCTGAAGCTGACGATCCCCGCCGAGAGCCATCGCGCGGCGATCACCGCGCTCGGTATCGATCCGCTCGACGGGCAGATCAGGCTCGTCACCTTCTTCGACACCCCCGACCTCACCCTCAACCAGGCCGGCGTGGTGGTCCGTGCCCGCCGCATCCAAGGCAAGGGCGCCGACTCCGTGGTGAAGCTGCGCCCGGTCGTGCCCAACGACCTCCCCGCCGAGCTGCGTGTCTTGCCCACCTTCGGCATCGAGGTCGACGCCATGCCGGGCGGCTTCGTGTGCTCGGCGTCCTTCAAGGGCGTCACCGACCCCGATCAGGCGAAGCTGGTCACCTTCGGGCAGGGCCCTGTGCGCAAGGTGTTCAACAAGCAGCAGCGCGCCTTCTACAAGGCCCACGCTCCGGAAGGCCTCGGGCTCGACGACCTCTCGTTGCTCGGACCCATCTTCGTGGTCAAGGTGCCCTTCACGCCGCAGGAGCTCGCCCACAAGCTCGTCGCCGAGCTGTGGCTCTACCCGGACGGCAGCCGCATCCTCGAGCTCTCCACGAAGAGCACCCCGGCCGGCCTGTTCGAGGTCCTCAGCAACGTGCGCCACTTCCTCATCGAGCGCGGCATCGACCGCCACGGCGAGCAGCAGACAAAGACCAGGCGCGCCCTCGACTTCTTCGCGAAAGACCTCAAAGCGGCCAGGGCCGAGTAGCGCGGTCTGCCGGAGGACCGATGAGCTCATCGTCGCAGGCCGACGGAGGTAGCGCGCGCGACGGCGTAACGACACCGGCCAAGCCCAGGCGCGTCGAACGCTGGGTGCCCGGGGCGCGTGTCCTGCGCACCTACGAGAAGCAGTGGCTGCGCGCCGACCTCGTGGCCGGCGTGGTGCTGGCCGCCATCCTCGTGCCCCAAGGCATGGC
>JBAXRL010000270.1:0-4660 GCA_037131205.1 Actinomycetes bacterium
CGGTACTTCCAACGGTATCGTTGGAAGTACCGCCAACGGAATACGGTCACACAGCACCCATGCCGAGGGCGGCGACCACCCGCACGGCCCTCTGCAGCTGCGGCTGACGGAAGACCAGGCCGCAGCTGCTGGAGCTGCGCCGGTCGAAGCGCGGGACGACGCGCGCGGGCAAGCGACCCCCGGCCGGCAAAGATGGGCGCGGGAGGGCTCTTCTTCCCCTCGGCTTCCCTGGCGGCTGCGCCACCCGCGGCGGGTGAGCACACATAAGGACGGAGGGCTTCTCCCCTCAGGAATCGCGTCTTCCCACTCTTCCCTCCCGCAACCGAGGCTGCGGACGGCCGTGCACGACAAGAAGGTTGAGGATTCGGCCCTCTCCAGAAAGTCAGCGCCGCGGCCGCCGAGCGCTGGACGGGATGGCTTCGTCCAGCTCCGGGTGGAGGCGCCATCGGGCCGGCCAGCGCCGGCTGGCGGTACGCGGCGCGCCGGCTGGCGGTACGCCGCGCGCGGGCTATGATGTGACGAGGCGACTCGCGGTGGCGCCCGAATCTCACGCCCCGGCTCTGTCTCGCGGCGGCAGACGCAGCGCCGCGGGCGCCGCGGTTCGCCGCACGGGGGCCGCTCAAGAAACCGAGGGACTCGGCCGCGGCCGTAGAACGAAAGAGGCGTCGGCAATCCGGAGCCCTATGAAGAGAACGCTCATCTGCATCGTCGTCGCTGTGATCGCGTGCCTGGCTGCCGGCTGGGCGCCGCCGCGCGCCGCCGCGGCCGCGGCTGCGGAGCCGGCGCAGGCGCCGCCCGTACACATGCGCGTCCTGAAAATCTCCGGCGGTCTGCCGGTCGCGCGGGAGGCGCCCGCGGGCGCGGACACGCAGGCGGGCGCGGCGCGGCGCGCCGCCCGCCGGCGGACCGCCGCGCCCACCCTCGACGCCGGAGCGCGCTTCACCATGGCCGGCGTGATCTGCGCCGTGCCGTCCGCGTCGGGCGCTGTGACCTTGCGGCTGCGCACGAGCCCGGACGGCCGCTCGTGGAGCCCCTGGCGACGGGCGCCCCTTGAGCTCGCCGGCGAGGCCGGAGGCCCCCCGCGAGCGTTCACCGAGCCCGTCTGGACGGGGGCGGCGCGCTACGTGCAGGTCGCCGCCGTGGCCGGCGCCGCAGGCTCACCGGCCGTGCTCGAGGACGTGCGCGTCGTGGCCATCGACCCCACGGAGGATGGCGACATCGTCGCCGCGGGCCCCGTGGCCGTGCGCAGCGCGGCGGCGGGCGCGGCCGACGACAGCTTCGCCGCGCCGGTCGCGGCCGCCTCCGGCGCTCCCGACATCGTCACCCGCCGTGAGTGGGGGGCCGACGAGTCGTGGCGCAGCGGCCGGCCCGATTACGCCGCCGTCAAGATGGTCTTCATCCATCACACCGCCAGCGGCAACACGTACACAGCCGCCGAGGCGCCCGGCATCATGCGCGCCATCTACGCCTATCACGCGCGCACCCTGGGCTGGAGCGACATCGCCTACAACTTCCTCGTCGACCGCTTCGGGACCATCTACGAGGGGCGCTACGGCGGCATGAAGAAGGGCGTCGTGGGCGCCCAGACGCTCGGCTTCAACACCGGGAGCACCGGCATCTCCGTGATCGGTAACTTCGCCGCCGACGCGCCTCCCGCTGCGGCCTTGGCCGCGCTGGAGAAGCTGCTCGCCTGGAAGCTCAGGCTCCACGGCCTCGACCCACGGGGCACGGCCAAGCTGACCTGCTGCGCGTCGGAGAAGTACGCGTACGGCGCCCGGGTGACCTTCCCGGTCGTCGCCGGCCACCGCCAGGCCAACCACACGGAATGCCCCGGCAACATCCTCTACCCGCTGCTCCCGACGGTTCGCCTGGAGGCGGCCGGCCGGCCGCAGGCGCCCATCGTCACGCTGGTCAAGGCCGGCCCCGTGCAGTTCAGTCCGAACGGCGACGGCGTGATCGACACGACGACCCTGAGCCTGTGGTTGACCAGGAAGGCGAGCTGGGGCGTCGAGCTGCGCGACGCCGGCGGCGAGCGGTTGGGCAGCTACAGCGGTGAGGGCGACGTTGCCGAGGTGACGTGGCCGGGCACGGACGCCGACGGCCGCAAGTACCCTGACGGCGTGTACACGGCAGTCGTCTCGGCGTCCTCGTCGCTCGGCAATGCGGCGCCGAGCGCGGTCAGGATCACCATCGACACGGTGGCGCCGGAGCTCACCAGCGCCGATGCCCACCCCGGTACGTTCAGCCCGAACGGCGACGGCTGCAGCGACACGGTCAAGGTGCGCTACGTGCTCGCCGAGCGCTGCTCCACGCGCGTCTCGATCCTCGGCGCCGACGGCAAGGTGCGGCGGAGGCTCAGCGACTGGGCCGGTCAAAGTGAGGCGGCGCACTCCGCCGAGTGGGACGGCAAGGTGTCGGCCGACGGCAAGCCGGCGGCGGCCGCCGAGGGCGAGTACAAGCTCTCCATCGAGTGCCGCGACGTCGCCGGCAACGCCTCGCGGAAGGGCGTCAACGTCACCCTCGATCGCACCCTGGGATTCCCCACCGCCACGCCGCAGACGATCTCGCCGAACGGCGACGGCGTGAGCGACTCCACGACGCTCGGCTTCACGCTCACGCGGAGCGCCACGGTCCGCGTCGCGGTCCGCATCGACGGCAAGACCGTGCGTGCCTTCGACCTCGGGTCGCTCGACGCCGGATCTCACACGGTCGTGTGGGACGGCGCGAACGGGGCCGGAGCGCCCCTGGGCAGCTGCCGCCCGAGCTTCACGGTCACGGCGGAGTCGTCGCTGGGCGTGAGCCCGGTCTCGGGAGAGCTGGTCGTCGACCTTGACAGACCGGCGCTTTCGGTGGCGGCGGCGCAGAGCGTCGCGCTGGGCAAGGCGGCGCGACTGACCTGCACGGCGCGAGACTTGTACAGTGCCAAGGTCGATCTGTCGTACACGATCAGCGACGCCACCGGTGTCACGGTGGTGGCGGCGTCGCGCGGCTGGGTGGCGACCGGCAAGGCGATCGCCTGGACGTGGAAGCCGCCCGCTCAGGGCGTCTACACGGTGACCTGCGCGGCGACCGACCTCGGCGGGAACCGCGAGCTGGCGCCCGCGGTCACGTTGCTGACAGTGCGCTAGAAGCTCCGCGTCACCACCACAGCCCGGTCGCGACGCACCAGGCGGGGGCCGCGAGGGTGACGACCAGCACGACCCCGATGATGAGGATCGCCGCGGCGCGGCGCGGCGCGGCAAGTGACAGAAGCATCTCCGGCCTCCGTAGGGTTGTTGTCTGGATGATACCCGCATCCGCGAGTCGCCGGGGGATGGCGGCGAGGGATCGGGCCCGTGGTCCGATTGAGGAAAGGTGGGCGCCGAGCTCGCGAAGGCGCCGGCGTAGGGCGCCGGCGTAAGGCGCGGCTCAGCGTCGCGCGACGAGCAACTGGCCGCGCACGCCGGCCGGGCCGCAGCGCATCGCGCTGTAGCCGGCCGCCTCGGCCAGCTCCGTCAGCTCCCGGCCCGTGTACACGCGCACGTCGCCCTCGGGCAGGCGCGGCAGCAGCCGGTTCATCAGCTGCCGCAGCGGCGTGGTCAGCCGCCACTCGCCGATCACGAGGCCGCCGCCGGGCCCCGTGACGCGGCGCATCTCGCGCAGCGCGGCCGCCGGGTCCGGATAGTGGTGCAGGGAATCGACGCAGACGACCAGGTCGACGGCGTCGTCCGCCAGAGGCAGGTGCTCGGCGTCGGCGACCCGCAGATCGACCTGGCCGCCCGCGCGCTCGCTGCCGTGGTGCAGCCGCTCGCGGGCCTGCGCGATCATCTCCGCCGACAGGTCGATCCCCCAGGCGTGCACCTCCGGGTGTGCGCGCACGATGGCGTCGAGGGTGGCGCCGGTGCCGCAGCCGACGTCGAGCACGGCCGTGAACGGGAAGGTCTCGACGGCGGCCACGACCTCGGCGTGGAGCCGCCGCGCGTGCTGGCTGTAGCCGCTGCTGTCATAGGTCGGGGCCTGGCGGTCGAAGGCCGCGCGGGAGCGCTGCTTGTGGTCGCGCTCGCCCACGCGGCGCGTCAGGCGCGGACCGCCACGAGCGAGAGGCCCATGGTCTGCTCCGCCGCGCGGATCCGGCCGAGCTGTTCTTCGTCCGGCTCCGCCGGCTCGGCCTGGAGCTGCGGCCCGAGCTCCTCCATCAGCGCGCGGACCCGCTCCTCCCGCGCCGCGTCCAGGGAGCGGCACGAGAACGCCACGATGGTCAGCCCGAGGTCGTTCTCCAGTGTCTTGATCCGCTCGAGCTTGTCGTCGGCGAGGTTTCTCGCGATGTCGCAGAGCATGACGCCTCCTCGTCTCGCTTTGTCCATGGTCTCAGTCCGGCCCGCGACGGCGCCCTTCGGGCTCGCGGGCCGTGATAGCGCTGCGCCGATCACAGTGTACCCCGCGCGCCGGCCGCGCGGGCCTCACGGATCCGCGGCCGGACCCGCACCAGGATCTCGCATCTCACCCGACCGGCATGTCGGTCGACGCCTCCTCCGGGGTGTCCAGCACGGGCGTCAGCGTGCGCGTGCGGGCGGCCACCGCTGCGAAAACGGCGAGGGCGGCGGCGCTGGAGACGGCGATGACGAGCGCCATCGGCAGGCCGCTCACCGCGCCGCCGATCCCGACCAGCGGGGTGGCCAGG
>JBAXRL010000271.1:0-4646 GCA_037131205.1 Actinomycetes bacterium
CGATGTGTCCACGGGCGCATCCGTGCGTGCAGACCTATTGGGATAGGCCCTTATCCCCGCGCGTCGCGCGCCGGCCTCAGCCGTCCGGCGTCACGCCGCGTTCCGCGAACGCGCGCAGCAGCCCGAAGCAGCCGCTGAGCATCATGTCGCCGTGGGGCGCCGCGTACTCGAGCGGCAGCTTGCTGCCGGCGAGCAGGGCGCGGCGCGGCCCGGTGGCGAAGAACGGCAGCGCGGTGAGGTCGACCGCTTTCGCGGCGGCGGCCAGCACGGCGCCGTGGCCGCCGCTCTCGCGCACCTCGTCGCTGCCCAGGTCGCCGGCGAGGAAGCGCCGCAGGTACTGCTCGAGGCCGGGTCCGTCGAGCCTGCACGTGTGGTGCTCGAACACGCCGGCCAGGCGGCCCCCCAGCGTGACCACGCAGATCGTGTGCCCGTTGCCGACGTTGACGAGCACGGCGTCGCTGACGCCCTCCGGGAGCGCGCCGTAGAGCGCCGCCGGGCCGGTGTCGGCGACCAGCGCCGGCCCGCCGCCGGCGAGCTCCTCGGCGAGCGTCGCCGCGGCGCGCAGCCTGGTGAAGTCGGGCGGCGCGTCGGCGGCGTCGTAGAAGAGTTCGCCGAGAAGCCGGCCCTCATCTACGGCGGCCTGCCAGAAGGCGAAGCGGAAGACGCGGTTGGAGCCGTGCGGGCTGAAGCCGTGGTCCTGGACGGCCACCGCGACGGCGTCGAAGCGCGGCTCCACGCCGAGCAGCTCGAGGGCGGCGCGCAGGGCGGCCGCGTCGAGGTCGCCGGAGCGCGCGTGCACGTATGCGCCGGCGGGCAGGCGCCCGAGCAGCTCGGCCGCCGTGTTCTCGCCGACCACGCGCGCCCCGAGGGCGCGGACCTTGTCCACATCGTCGGTGAAGGTCCGCGCCGCCTCTTCCGTGGCCACGAAAGCATGGCCGGCGGCGAGGTGCGCCTTCATCGCGCCGCCGTCGGCGCCGCCGCCCATGGTCGGCCCTGTGAACACCACGGTCTGGCCGCGCCCGGTGGCCTCAGCGATCTGGGCGGCCACCACCTGCGTGCGCGAAGGCACGACGAGCTTGACGGCGTTCTCGAGCGGCTCGCCGGGGCGCGTGAGGAGGAGGTCGGCGGTGCCGGCGCCGACGTCGGCGGCGAGGATACGCGTGCCGGGGCTGTGCGGGGCCGCCGGCGCGCCGGGCGTCCGCGGGGCGGACACGGCGCCGGGGGCGCTCCCGCGGCGGCCGGAGGGGGCGGCGCCTGCGGCGCCGCCCGTCACGCCGGCCGCCGCGCCGGCGCCTTGCTGAAGCGGAGCTTCCACACGCCGGTCATCGCCTCGAAGACGATATCGTTGCTCATCTTGCTCTCGCCGACCCTGCGGTCGACGAAGACGATGGGCAGCTCCACGACCTTGAAGCCGAGCTTGTGGGCGCGGTAGGTCATCTCGATCTGGAAGCCGTAGCCGGCGGCGCCGATGGCCTCGAGGTCGATGGTCTCGAGCACGCGGCGGCGGAAGCACTTGAAGCCGCCCGTCAGGTCGTGAAACGGCAGGCCGAGAATGGTCTGCGCGTACAGGCAGCCGCCGCGGCTGATGACCTTGCGCGACAGCCCCCAGTTCTCGACGCCGCCGCCCTTGATGTAGCGCGACCCGAGCACGAGGTCGGCGCCCTGGTCGATGAGCCGCAGGAAGTGCGGCAGGTAGCTGGCGTCGTGGCTGAGGTCGGCGTCCATCTCGAAGATGCGCTCGGCGCCCATGGCGAGGGCCTCGCGAAAGCCGGCGATGTACGCCTTGCCGAGGCCCTCCTTGCCGGCGCGGTGCAGCACCGAAACGTCGGCGATCTCCGCGGCGAGCTCGTCCGCCAGCGCTCCGGTGCCGTCCGGGGAGTTGTCGTCGACGATCAGGGTGTGAAGCTGCACGGCGTGGCCGCCGGCGACCTCGCGGATGCGGGCCAAGGCGTGCCGCAGGTTCTCGCGCTCGTTGTAGGTGGGGAGGACGATGACGTTCAACGTGCCCAGAGTATACCGTCGCCGGGGCCGCTGCGCCGCCTGGCTGCGCCGCCCGGCTCCGCAGCGGCAAAGCGCCCGGCTTCGGCCCCAGCGCAGCGCCCGCACCGGTCTCCGCGCATCCGTCCCCGGCGCCTGCTACCCTCTGCACCCGGAGCCGTACAGGGAGCCGGTCCCGGGGCAAGACTTACCCTCAGGGTAAGCCTGATACTTTTCCGCCAGCGCAGGCGACGAGTGTCGCGAAGGGATGGTTGTCAGCACCGTTGAATACACTATAGTGGTGTCCGTGGTCAGTCGGGCCACAACATCTTGTGGTAAGGGGTCATCCGTGCATTGCCCGTTCTGTAGCAGCGATGAGAGCAAGGTCGTCGATTCTCGCGACTCCGAAGCCGGCGATGCCATCCGCCGCCGGCGGGAGTGCCTGGCCTGCGAGCGCCGCTACACCACCTACGAGCGGCTCGAAGAGGTGCCTCTGGTGGTCGTCAAGCGCAGCGGCAGCGAAGAGGTGTTCACGCGGCGCAAGCTGCTCAACGGGCTGCTGCGCGCCACCGAGAAGAGGGCCATCCCCATCGAGCGGCTCGAGCGCGCCGTCGACGATATCGAGAACGAGCTGCGCCGCGTCCCCGGGCAACGCGTCACGACGCAGATGGTCGGCGAACGTGCTCTGCGGCACCTGCGCGACATCGACAAGGTCGCCTACGTGCGTTTCGCCTCGGTCTACCGCCAGTTCGACGGCGTCGACGAGTTTCAGCAGGAGCTCGCCCGTCTCGAGCGCGCCGGCGCCGACCCGCTGCCCGGCGAGGAGCCGCTGCCCGGCATCGCCGCCGAGATCGAGGCGCTTTCCACGATGACGTTCACCGAGCCGCCGCAGGCGGTCGCGACCAGAGGGGACATGGGGCATGAGTGACACAGAGAAGGCAGTGATCGAGCTCTCCGCCAATGCGCTCAAGGTGCTGCAGCGCCGCTATCTCAAGAAGGGCGAGAACGGCGAGCAGCTCGAGACCCCCGAAGAGATGTTCCGGCGCGTTGCCCGGGCCGTCGCGCAGGCCGAGCGTCTGTACAACCCCGCCGCGCCCGTCGACGAGTGGGAGGCCACCTTCTACGAGCTCATGACCAGCCTCGAGTTCCTCCCCAACAGCCCCACCCTCATGAACGCCGGCCGCGAGCTGGGCCAGCTCTCGGCCTGCTTCGTGCTCCCCGTCGGCGACTCCATGGAGTCCATCTTCGAGGCCATCAAGAACACCGCCCTCATCCACAAGAGCGGCGGCGGCACCGGCTTCAGCTTCTCGCGGGTGCGCCCGCACAACGACGTGGTCAAGAGCACCAGGGGCGTCTCCAGCGGCCCGCTGTCCTTCATGAGCGTCTTCGACGCCGCCACCGAGACCATCAAGCAGGGCGGCACGCGGCGCGGCGCCAACATGGGCATCATGCGCGTCGACCATCCCGACATCCTCGACTTCATCAGGGCCAAGGAGGACGACGACCGCCTCAACAACTTCAACATCTCGGTGGCCGTCACCGACGCCTTCATGCGCGCCGTCGACGCCGACGAGGACTACCCGCTGATCAACCCGCGCTCCGGCGACGTGGTGCAGACCCTGAGCGCGCGCAAGGTGTTCAAGACCATGGTCGCGCTGGCCTGGAAGAACGGCGACCCCGGCATCGTCTTCATCGACCGCATCAACGCCGACAACCCCACGCCGCAGCTCGGCGAGATCGAGAGCACAAATCCGTGCATCACCGGAGAGTCGCTGGTGTACACGGATGCAGGCCTGAAGAGGATCGTCGATCTGTACGAGGGACGCCGGCGCCCCGGCCTGGTCCTCGACAGCCGCATGGCCGGCGACCGCGGGAGCGCCAAGGCCGCGCAGGTGGTCGCCAGCGGCGTCAAGCCGGTCTACCGGCTCGCGACCGTCGAAGGCTATGAGGTCCGGCTGACCGCCGACCATCGCGTGAAGACCACGCGTGGATGGGTGCCGGCCTGCGATCTCACCGAAGGCGACCGCATCCACATCCTCGACCGTAAGGGCGGATTCGGGAGCGGCGGATCACGCCGTCTCGGCGCCCTGCTCGGGTGGCTCGTCGGCGACGGCACGATGAAGGCCACCGAGGTCGTGCTCTCGTTCTTCGGCGACGAGAAGCGGGAGCTGGCTCCTGTGTTCGCCGGGCTCGTGCAGGAAGATGTGGACGGCCGGCAACTGCGCGATCGGTCGTATACGACGAACGGCTACGACGTGGGTGGCCGCGACGAGTATCGGGTGAAGTCGGCGCGCTTCTGGCGGGTCGCCGAGGAGCACGGGCTGCGGCCCGGCAGAAAGCTGTGCGTGCCGGAGAGCGTGCTCACCGGTTCCGAGGACATGCAGCGCGGCTTCCTCACGGCGCTGTTCACCGCGGACGGTCACGTGAGTGGATCGCTGGAGAAGGGCGTGAGTGTGCGGCTCACCTCGATCAGTCGCTCTCTTCTGCGGGACGTCCAGCGCGTACTGCTCAACTTCGGCGTCCCCTCGCGCATCTACGACTGCAAGGAATACCACGACCTGGCCGTCTCCCGCGGCAGCCTCGCGCTGTTCGCCGCCGAGATCGGCTTCCTGAGCGAGGCGAAGCAGAGCAAGCTCCTGACGCTCCTCGAGGGCTATCGCCGTGGCCCG